>CAYXVO010000026.1:0-14155 GCA_964467875.1 uncultured Pseudomonadales bacterium
GCGCCGCACCGCCACCTGTGACATCGCCGACCTACACCTACCTCTGCGCCCCGGCAGCGACACCTGGCTGTTCAACGGTCTGCTGAGTTTTCTTGAAACAGAGGGCACGCTGGAATGGACCTTTCTGGACCGCCATACCGAAGGCTTCCAGGATGCTTTAGCCGCCGCCCGCGAAACGGCACCGGATGCCGCCAGCGTCGCCCACCACACCGGGCTCGACGCCCAGGCCATCACCACCTTCTACCAATGGTTCCGCGACACCGAAAAGGTCGTCACCTGCTACTCACAGGGCGTCAACCAGTCCAGCGCCGGCACCGACAAGGTCAACAGCCTCATCAACTGCCACCTGGCCACCGGCCGCATTGGCCGCCCCGGCATGGGCCCCTTCTCGCTCACCGGCCAACCCAATGCCATGGGCGGCCGCGAAGTGGGCGGACTCGCCAACCAGCTCGCGGCCCACATGGATTTCACACCCGAGGACATCGAACGGGTCGGCCGCTTTTGGCAGGCGCCCAACATGGCCACCGCGCCAGGATTGAAAACCGTGGATCTGTTCGAGGCCATTCACGCCGGCCGCGTCAAAGCCGTCTGGATCATGGCCACCAATCCGGTGGTCAGCCTGCCCGACGCGGATCGGGTCAAACAGGCACTCGTCGCCTGCGACTTCGTCGTGGTCTCCGACTGCGTGCGCCACACCGACACCACGGAACTGGCCCACGTCCTATTACCAGCTTT
Source organism: uncultured Pseudomonadales bacterium (assembly GCA_964467875.1). Lineage (GTDB taxonomy): Bacteria > Pseudomonadota > Gammaproteobacteria > Pseudomonadales > Oleiphilaceae > JAEZAA01. The sequence goes on from CAYXVO010000026.1 coordinate 736, forward strand.
AGGCTGGGGGGAAAAAGATGGCACCGTGACCAACTCCGAACGGCGCATCTCCCGCCAGCGCCGTCTGCTGCCGCCACCGGGCGAGGCGCGCCCGGACTGGTGGATCATCACCCAGTTAGCGCGTCGAATGGGATTCACGGAGGCCTTCGGCTATGAAAGCGCACGGGATATCTTCATCGAGCACGCCGCCCTCTCCGGCTTTGAAAACACGCCCACGCAACGGCTGCGCGACTTCGATATCTCCGGCCTCGCCCACCTGAGCCCAACGGAGTACGACGCACTGCAACCCCTGCAATGGCCCGTCACTGCCGACGCGCCCCAGGGCACCGCGCGCCTCTTCACCGATCAACGCTACTTCACCCCCAGCGGCAAGGCGCGCCTGGTCGCCATCACTCCGCGCCCGCCGGTGAACCCGCTGACGGCGACCTTTCCTCTCTCGCTCAATACCGGCCGGATTCGGGATCAGTGGCACACCATGAGCCGCACCGGGCTCGCCTCCCAACTCAACGAGCATCGCTCCGAACCTTTCGTGGAAGTGCACCCGGAGGATGCGAAGCAATGGGGACTACGTCCAGGCGAAATCGCCGTCGTCTCCAGCCCCCATGGCCGCATGCTGGCCCGCGTGGAAGAAAGCGCCGAGCAGTTGCGCGGCTCCATCTTCGTGCCCATCCACTGGACCGCCCAACTCAGCTCCCAAGGCCGGATCGGGCCTTTGGTCAACCCGGCAACAGACCCTGTGTCCGGCCAGCCGGAACTCAAGTTCACCCCCGCCCGCCTGGACCGCTACGAAGCCACCTGGCACGGCGTACTGCTCAGCCGCCGTGCGTTGCCCGGCGTGGTGGCGGATTATCTGGTGCGGGTTCGTGGGCAGTATTTTCACCGCTATGAGTTGGCCGGCGAACGGCTACCGGCCCAGTGGGGTGAATGGGCGCGCCAGATGCTCTGCGACGATGACCGGACGAATAGCGAGTGGGTCGAGTATGAGGATCGGCGGGCGGCGAAATATCGTGCCGCGCGCTTTATTCACGACCAGCTGGAGAGCTGCCTGTTTGTGGCACCAACGCCGGATCTGCCGGAACGGGCCTGGCTTGGCAGCCTTTTCACCCAGGCTGAGTTTACTCCGCAAGACCGTACGCAGCTGCTGGCTGGGCGGCCGCTTGATGGGGCGCCGGATTGCGGGAAGACCATCTGTGCGTGTTTTGGGGTGGGGGAAAATAGCATTCGAGAGGCGATCAAGGCCCAAGGGTTGGCGAGCGTTGAAGCGATTGGGCGGTGTCTGAATGCGGGGACGAATTGTGGGTCTTGTATACCGGAGTTGAAGAAGATTTTGGCGGGATAGCGTGGGCGATCCATCCGTCTACTGAGTTCGATCAAGGCACGGTTAATCCCCTCTCCCCTTGCGGGAGAGGGCTAGGGAGAGGGGGGCGGCGAAGCCGCTTAAACACAGAGTATGCATGCTCCACCCTCTCCCCCACCCTCTCCCGTCAAGGGAGAGGGAGTAAAAACTTCCGGCCGACCACCCCCGGCCTCACTTTACGGTGCGGTCCTCCAAACCGTAAACAGAAGCCTGCGCCCCCCGCCCAGGCTTCTGCCTCAGGCGCCTTCGGGCGCCTTTTTTTATCCCCCCAGACAATCACCACCCGCGCGCCACCTCCCCGCACCCCTTTACAATACATCCACTTTTCCATATATTCGCCAAACCATATATAAATACAAAATCACCCGGACCTCCAGAGCGCGCACCCATGATTCCCATCACCCCCCCAACCCTCTTCAAAGCCCTAGCCGACGAAACCCGCACCCGCATCGTGCTGTTAATCACCCACGAACAAGAACTCTGCGTCTGCGAACTCACCTGCGCCCTCGACCTGTCCCAACCCAAGATCTCCCGCCACTTGGCCCAGCTCCGCGCCTCGGGTCTGCTGGCCGACCGCCGCCAGGGCCAGTGGGTCTACTACCGCCTGCACCCAGACCTCCCCCACTGGATCCAGGACGTGCTGAACACCACCAGTGCAGCCAACCAAACCTGGCTCACCGAAGACAGCCGCCGCCTGAGCCAGATGGGCGACCGCCCTGCCCGCGCTGCAGCCTGTTGCTGATTTTCACTTTTCACGTCTCACTTTCCATTGCCCGAGGTTTAACGGATGAACGTCTTATTCGTCTGCACCCACAACCGCTGCCGGAGCATCCTCGCCGAGGCCATTTTCAACCACCTCGCGCCAACCGGCATTCAAGGCTTCAGCGCCGGTAGCGCGCCCAGCGGCCAGGTTCACCCCGGCTCCATCGCTCAGCTGCACCGTCATGGCATCGCCACCGACGGGCTCTACAGCAAATCCTGGGACGAGCTCGAAGCCGTCGCGCCCCACATCGTCATCACCGTCTGCGACAAAGCCGCCGGCGAAGCCTGCCCGGTGTTTCTGGGCCGTGCCATCAAGGGCCACTGGGGCATGCCGGACCCATCCCAGGTTACCGGCACCGAGGCGGAGATCGAAGCGGCCTTTGAGGCCGTGTACCAGCAGTTTCACCGGCGCATGAAACAGCTCATCGAGGTGCTGCAATCCAGTCCAAGCGCCGACCAGATCCGCGCCACGCTCAAACAACTGGAGACCGTCTGATGGCCTCGCCGCTCGGCTTTTTTGAACGCTACCTGACCCTCTGGGTCGCGCTCTGCATCGGCGCCGGCGTGCTGTTTGGCACCTGGGCGCCGGCCGTCTTTCAGGCCATCGCCGGTATCGAATACGCCCACGTCAACCTGGTGGTGGCGGTGCTGATCTGGGTGATGATCTACCCCATGATGATCCAGATCGACTTCGCCGCCCTCAAGCACGTGGGCCAGCGCCCCCAGGGGCTGGTGCTGACCCTTGTCATCAACTGGCTGATCAAGCCCTTCACCATGGCCTTTCTGGGCTGGCTGTTCTTCCGCCTGATCTTCGCCGATCTCGTTGACCCCGAGACCGCCAGCCAGTACATCGCCGGCATGATCCTGCTGGGCGTCGCGCCCTGCACCGCCATGGTGTTCGTCTGGAGCCAGCTCACCCGGGGCAACCCCAGCTACACCCTGGTGCAGGTCTCCATCAACGACATCATCATGATCTTCGCCTTCGCGCCCCTTGCCGCCCTGCTGCTCGGCGTCAGCGACATCACCGTGCCCTGGGAGACCCTTCTGCTGTCCGTGGTGCTCTACGTGGTGCTGCCGCTGGTGGCGGGCATCATCACCCGCCAATACAAGCTCGCGAAAGCCGGTGAGGCCGGCGTGCAGCAACTGGTCCAGCGCCTCAAACCTGCCTCGGTGGTGGGCCTGCTGGCCACCGTGGTGCTGCTGTTTGGCTTTCAGGCGGAAGTGATTCTGCAGCAGCCGTTGCATATCCTGCTGATCGCCATTCCGCTGTTGATCCAGACCTACGGCATCTTCGCCATCGCCTATGTCGCCGCCAGGAAGATGCGCCTGACCCACGACATCGCCGCCCCTGCCTGCATGATCGGCACCTCCAACTTCTTTGAACTGGCGGTCGCGGTGGCCATTTCCCTGTTCGGCCTGCACTCCGGCGCCGCCCTGGCCACGGTGGTGGGCGTGCTGGTGGAAGTGCCCGTGATGCTCTCGCTAGTAGCCTTTGCCAACCGCACCCGCCACTGGTTTGCGCCCAACCCTGGAGACCACACCCATGTTTGACGACGCCCTGCCCAACATCGAGCCCGACCTGTTCGACATCCCGGATCACGCCAAGCTGGGCCAGCCAAGCGCCACCCACAAGCCGCGCATCCTGCTGCTCTACGGCTCCAACCGCCAGCGCTCCTACAGCCGCCTGCTGGCCCAGGAAGCCGCCCGCCTGCTGGAACAGATGGGCGCCGAAACCCGCATCTACCACCCCGCCGGCCTGCCACTGCCGGATGACGCGCCCGAGGATCACCCCAAGGTGAAGGAACTACGCAACCTAGTGCTCTGGTCCGAAGGCCAGGTCTGGTGCTCGCCGGAGCGCCATGGCGCCATGACCGGCGTGCTCAAGTCCCAGATCGACTGGATTCCCCTGTCCATGGGCGCCATTCGGCCCACTCAGGGCAAAACCCTGGCGGTGATGCAGGTGTGCGGCGGCTCCCAGTCCTTCAACGCCGTCAACCAGATGCGCGTGCTGGGGCGCTGGATGCGGATGTTCACCATCCCCAACCAGTCGTCGGTGCCGAAGGCGTTTCTGGAGTTTGAGGAAGATGGCCGCATGAAGCCCTCGCCCTACTACGACCGGGTGGTAGATGTGATGGAGGAACTGGTGAAGTTCACGCTGCTGTTGCGGGATCGGGCGGAGTATTTGGTGGATCGGTATTCGGAGCGGAAGGAGTCGGCGGAGAAATTGGCTGAGAGGGTTGGTCAGCGGGGGATTTGAGTTGGGCTGGAGGTTACAGGGCAAATGCGTTGCAGAAACCAGTGCCGCACTACACACATATGCCGCTCGAACAGCTCACGATGGAGCGTCGCAAACGCCGAGCCAAGCCCCTCTACATCAGTTCCAGATAGCTTTCCTATACTTTGGCCGTTAGCCGCTTCGATGTCATTTAGTGTACTGCAGTGTGTAGATTAAGCCGTGCCAAAAAGCGGAGTCGCCATGAATGTCTTAGGGACCGAATGACCTATCTAGCTTGGCAAGCTCATGTTGATACTTAACAAACTTATCAAAAGCGATCGAAAGGCGCGATTCAGTATCGATACCTGGCGATCCATAGAGTTTTGCAAGGACAGTCATGAGGCCGAAGTTTGTGACGACGAAGCAATTGCTCACAACCTGGAAAAGAAGCGCTGGAGGAAGGCTGCACCCAATTTGGCCGTGGGTGTCAACATAGCAAACTTTAATTGCTCGCCCCCCGTGAACGAACCCGCAGAGCGGATCCCATGCGTTTTCAACCATCCGGGCGAACTTATTTGCGTCTTCAAGATCCTCATCTGATAGTTCATTGATCTTTTCTTCGACAAGTCCAGACAGCTCTATGGTGCCAATCTTGCGCCACTTCCCCTTCGCTGTTCTGACCCTAATTCCTTCATCGTGCGCAAGAAAATCCTCTAATTGTTCTTCATTCGCGATAAATCCAAAGAAGATGGCGCGAAGGAAGCTTTCAATTTGTGCTCGATGCAGCGCTAAACATGGCGCCCCCATGTCATTTGGGTTTGTGCGGAGAAGAAACAACAGTGCCCGTCCGTGATCAAACGAAGCACGAAGTAGTTGAACAGTAAGATAGTGCCGTTCATCACTAATCTCAGCTTGTTCTGCAAGAAAAGAGATCGACTCTTCGTTTACATCCTGAGCAAGTTTTGCAAGATTTGATACGTGCTTATAGTTCAGGTGAACCTGAAGCTTCTTTGGCTGATGTACGGCCTTGCCTATAGCTACTGATAATGTTTTTTGATTGAAACTCATGGATGTATAGCTCGGCACTTAAAGGCATAAAAGGGGGCATATTGAAATCAATTTGATCGTATTAGGATTATTCAACTGACAGCAATCTCCACCACTTCAATTCAACAGCCCCCATTTAATTGACATTCCGTTTCAGCGAAGCGCCTTAAGGCAATTCCACCGGGAGCACTTGTTGGGAAGTCGGAACCAATCCGAGATTAAAGAACACAAATGTAACCATATCTGGACAGGGGTCCAGGAAACGGACACGAACAACATACTTTGATTCAATAATACCTTTTAATCGAACCTCACCGCTCCCGAAATACTGAAGCGTGAAGCTATCCTCTAGTGGAGAGGCAAAACTAATAGAAAAATCCAGATTTCCATTGTAGCCAAGTGATGAAATATTAGATGCGTCTAAAAACTCGGCCTTGTTCGGGTTGAATTTGACATAGGCAGCAACCCATCGCATGCTTTCACGCTCTACGAGCAAATTATTCTTTACTTCCCGAATCATTTCATCTTGGATCTGCAGAGCTTCGTGGAGAAGTGCGTTCACCTTAGTCTGCTCGGACTCAGACCATGCCGCCGCAGTTGCACCAAAAGCTCCTCCTACTACTGGCGTGCCACCCAAACAACCGAGCAGGAATCTAAGAACCTTGCTATTTCTCCCCCCACTAAGAGCTTTCTCCAAGACGGACTTGATACGACGTTCATTCATGCCCAAAATCCCTTACGAATGTTGTATAAAAAATCATCGGAAGATCCTTCCATCAACCTGCTTTTCGACCTGGCTTCCCCCGGGACAAGAAGGGAGGGGCCGGATCAATTCTAAGTAGTCCTCGACTTTTCATTGGTAAGGCACATTCTTGTTCACGCCAGTATAAATATACGGATCAACTGGATACTCGACAGTGTGAGCCCAAACACGTAAGCGGTCATTGGTACAGATTGATTAAAAAACACAACCCAATACTCTGGCAGCCTCCAGACACTTTTATTACCCCAAGGGCCTACCCTTGGAATATTCCACGGAAATTGGACACCGGTGATTGCAGCAGTCAGATGCCCCTTGATAGCAACAGATAGCTGCGCCAACGTTAGTAATGGCCAAAGATACGTCCCCTTTATGGAGATATCCACCTGAGGGATCTTGTATGAAGTATCGCCGCTTATAAAAAGAAGTGTAATTACCACTGAGACCATAACAATTTGTCTCCGTGTAATTAAGTGCTCGTCATGCATCGTTTTAGCCAACATACCCTCTCTTAATTTTGCGTGATTTGCCTAACGAAAAGGCTCCGGATAAAAGCGGATAAAATGGGCCAGATTTAATTTAACATCATCAGTGTCAGCTGAATTCAGACGCAGAACACTGAACAACTTTAATTCAATCCGCTCCTTTATTATTTGTTATTTCTGCAATCCTGCCATTTATCGAAAGAGGATCTAAATGCCGTTGCAGTATCGGGGCTTGCGCCTGTGAGTGCGCGATCATCGCTCCCATAGCTACAAACATTCCACTGAACACGGATATCAATAACAAGACATCCGAATTTATCCAGGAAAGGTTGCGACCAAAATAGCATAAAAGGGGTCAGATTGAATTTAATTTGATCAGTGCACGCTGAACTAAACGGAAGTAAACTGAGTAATTCTAATTCAATCTGGCCCCTTTATTCTTTATTTGCTCACTGCGCTCTAACGGCGCAGAAAACACTAGCTGGGCGCACCGATATAATCGGCGTTTAGTTATCTCGGCATTTCTAAAAAGTAAAAGGGGTCAGATTGAATTTAATTTGACCAGTGCATACTGCAATAAATGGCAGAAAACTGTGTAATTTTAACTCAATCTGACCCCTTTAATGCTTGGGTGGCGTTGACGGGAGGGTTTACTGGTTGAAAAACCGCAGGAGAACTGTCGCCGTAAGCGGCCTGGATTAAGCCGTTGTCAGGAGGTAAGCACCTAAGCTCACCATAAACCCGCCTGCCACAACTTTAGCCGCGCGCCGTGCCCTAAACCCCTCAGCCAACGATACAACTCGCCTTGCGGCATAGGCGTAGCCCAGTTTGACACCACCGACCGCGAAGATGGTCAATACGACAATCGATGCAATATCGCTCGTCTTGATGTTGGCAAGGTCGACAAACGCGGGAAATAAGCTTGCATAGAAAAAGATCGCTTTCACGTCACCCAGCGTGATGATTAAGCCAGACAGAACGTCTGCTGACAACGTTGATACTGAGCGGCTAGCCGTGAGCTCTAATGATGACGCCTTTGACCGCAAAAGCCCTATACCGAGACAGATCAGATACGCAGCCGCGATATACCTCAAAATCAGGAAGAAGCTGCCCATCGCATCGGCCAGTGCAGCCATTCCAAGAACAGCTAGCAAAACAAAAACAAGATCGCCGAGCACGATGCCTGCAGCAACAGCGGCGCCGCTTGGGAACCCGGCGGTCGACGATCGCGCAACAACCAATGCTACGCTTGTGCTAGGAACGAGCGCCAAGACCACCATCACGACAAAGAGAACTGCTGCTTCAAGCGCGCCCATAGTCATCCCTCGGGTTAACCGTCGCATAGCGGTCGTGGGCAGGAGCATCTTATGGGCAGCCTGCGCTTATGTGGCTATCTAAACGGACCAAATTAATTGTAACCGGGACAGCACGCAGAAACCGCCGACGAACCGGCATACGTTCAAGCGACTTGGCGGCAATGCTCCCAACCTTCGCAGGCCAGCCGAACCAGCCGGGGAATTGGGCGACTGCCCGTCCGGTAATGAGCCATCATGCGGCGTGTCATGCCGAGCGCCTCGGCCGCCGCACTCAGCGAGAGGTTATTACGCTGCATCCAGGCGTCGAACTGCGCCGGCCCCCATTCGCCGATCTGCTCCCGTACCAGGCTGTAGAGCTGATCCGCTCCCATGGTGATGTCGTTCGGCCAACAGACCGCATGCCCCCAATCATCGGCGCTCGCCTGGACGAACAATGCGGGATCCTTCAGAGGCGCGTACAGCTTGAAGCGACGCACCAGGCCGGCAACATCCACCGACAGGGTTTCGCCAGTGCTCCAGCTAATGTCCAGAGTTGCGGGCGTGCGAGGTGTAGCGGAGAGAATCAGCGGCGGCTTGCTCATAGCACGATCTCCTTCCAGCGGGCGAGCAATAGCTCGCGGTTTTGCTCGATCGAAGTAAAAGGGGTCAGATTAAAAATAATTTGATCACTTCAAGCTGATCAAAATGACAGGCAGTTCCACAACTTTAGTTCAACCTGTCCCCTATTTTAGCCGCTCTGGCTTGCGACTCAGATACATATGAATATGCGCGCGGGACACCATTTCGCCCCGAGCGTCCAAAACCTCCACCAGCACCGGCAAATCGCCCTCGAACTGGTCATTGATATCGCTCACCCGGCAGCGAGCCGTCAGATCCGTTTCGGCTTTTTTCAGATATTCGATGTTCATGGATTTGGGAATCCAGCGTAACCGCGCCGGCAGACTCGCCTCCATGGCCGTACCGGCCGCGAGCTCACAGAGGTTGCCCATGGCCAGGGCGTGCACGGTGCTCAGGTGATTCTGAACCGCGCGCCGCTTCTTCATGCGGTACTCCGAGTAACCGGGCTTCAGCGCCACGACTTCCGGTCGGATGCTGCTAAAATACGGCGCCTTCAGGCAGAGCGCGTAAATGAACAGACGCTTGCCTCCGGGCAGGCGGGCCAGTTGGTTGAACGCTTTAAGAGTGGGGTTCACGGCACCTTGCATAAGACGGTCTCCTTGAATTGTGCTCGTTACTGGTAGCGGCAGAAGCGGAATTAGAATAAGGTTCTAGAATATTATTCCGGAGATGAGCGGATGTCTATGCGGAGTTCGAAACGTAAGCAGGAAATTTTGGCCGCCGCCTTGAGCTGCTTTAACGAGTTCGGTGTTGAAGGAACCACCATTGAGCAGATCCGGGAACGGTCCGGCGCCAGCGTGGGCAGCCTGTATCACCATTTCGGCAACAAGGACCGCATCGCGGCAACGCTGTTTATCGAGGGCATGAAGGACTATCACCAAAAGCTGTCCGCGGCTCTGGAACAGGCGGTCGAAGCCGAAGCCGGCATCAAAGTGATGGTTCGCAGCTACATTAACTGGATTCTCGATAATCCAGAACTCGCCCGCTTCGTTCTGAACACACGGGCACGGATCGCCAGCTCCGAGGCGGGCGAGGAACTGACCGAGCATAACCGGCGCCACTACGCGGACCTGCGAAGCGTCCTGCAACGCTGGGTCGATAGCGGCGCCATCCGCCTGCTACCCAAACCCTGCTATAGCGCAATCATCATAGGCCCCGCCCACGACTACGCACGCGGCTGGCTGTCGGGTCGGAACAAGGCGCCGATTCAGGACTTCATTGAGGTGTTTGAAGACGCCGCGTGGCGGGCGTTGAGGAATGATTCGAATTGAAGGGGCATATGGTCTGGATTGACTTACGGCCCAGCCTATAAGGGGCGACTCTGATAAAAGGCGATAAAAGGGGTGGAGCCTTCAGAATCTGACCCCTTTATTCTTTTTTCCCTGCAGCCGCTTGTGCGCCTTTCAACCAGACAGCTAACCCTCACGCCAACGCTAACTTAAATCTGAAATATTTCCATCACACAACTGTCACCAAAGAGCGAGAGAGTGTTACGAGTTTTGAAGTGCAAAGGCTAAAACTCGATGACATGGCGCACATTGTTCTTTCCGTTAGCGTACCGCGATAAGGCAAGCGCCTTCGCAAGTCCGGACCTAACCTCCCGCCCCTATAAAATGCCGAAAGCGGTATTTCACGTTGCCCCGAAAGCGCTTCTTGCTCGAACTCCATTCCTGCCGTTGCTGAAATCTCAGTCACCGATGAAGACATCTCGGCAATACTCGCCAGAAAAGTCGCTGCCCCTGCCCGCGTGCAATTACTTGCCATGCAGAACCTCACGGCGTCGCCTGCCCCGGACGCCATAGGCAACACCCACTTTATTTGCCAACACGACAAACCGTTCGTAACCAACCGAGAAATAAGGAAGCATTCATGTCTTTACAACGAAAAATACTTGCCTCGCTAATCGCAACAAGTCTGCTGGCCGGCTGTGGCAGCGATAACGACGATAAGAACAAGGGCGGCGATAACAACGACAGCCCATCAACCAGTTTCATTGAGAGCATCGGCCTGTCCGGTGCGGACCTGCCCTATTCGGTACTGCGCGCCGACATCGTTGACCACAAAACAAGCCTGCCTTTTGAAATCCGCAATGGTGGTTTTGGCTCGGCGATGTATAAGGACCCGCAGAATGAAAATCGCTTCTATGCCATGACGGATCGCGGCCCCAATGCCGATTACACGGGTGATTATGGCAAAGGGAAAACGTTTCCCGTCGCCGACTACACACCACGCATTGGCCTGTTTGAAATCAGTGCGAGCGGAGAGATCACCCTGGTAAAAGCGATCTTGATGAAGCGTCCAGATGGCACGCCGATTACTGGGTTGCCGAATACATCCGATTTTGGCGGAACCGGAGAAACACCCTATAACGCCGATGGCTCACCCATTCTGGTTGATGCATCCAAGGCTTATGATGCCACCACCAACCCACTGAAACTGGACGATTATGGCCTGGATCCGGAAGGCTTGGTGGTATTGCAGGACGGCAGCTTCTGGGTCAGTGATGAATACGGTCCGCACATGCTCCACTTTAACGCCGAGGGTGTTGAAATCGGTCGTATCAACCCATTCGCCAGCGATGCGCGCAACACCCAGACGTTGCCGGCCGAGTTTGGTTATCGCTGGGCAAACCGTGGCATGGAAGGCCTGGCGATCACGCCGGATGAGAAAACCCTGGTCGGCATCATGCAGTCCACCCTGGATCTGCCAACCAAAGCTGTTCGCGGCACCCTGACCCGTATCGTCACCATCCACACCGAAACCGGTGAAACCCATCAATACCTGTACGAGCAGGAAAAGGCGCAAAACTCGAACTCGGAAATCGTGGCTCTGAGCGCGGATGAGTTCATCCTGATCGAGCGTGATGGCAGCTTCCTTTATGGCGGCCCTAACGGTGCCGAGGCCGCAAAACCAGATGCGATGAAGCACGTTTACCGCATCAAACTGTCGACCGGCACCGAGCTGGAATCCGTTGTCGCAACAGGTGTTCTTGCCCAGGATGCGGATCTTGGCCTGACCATTGATGGCAAAACCCTGGAACAGGTGGCAATGGAAGCGGATGGCTGGTCAATACTGGCATCACACGGCATTGTGCCGGTTGAGAAGAGCCTGGTTGTTGATATGGTTGCGGAGGTGAACTATCCGTATGACAAGATGGAAGGCCTGTGGGTTATCAACGACGAGTACCTCGGGGTGCTGAACGATGATGATTTCGCGACCTGGGCAACAGCTGGCAACCTGGAACAGAAAATGCTGGATTCCAACACCATCGATCGGAATCACTTGTACATTGTTCCGGCGGATTTGTCGGTTAAAAACTAACCAGGCCCCGGAAGTCATCACTGGATCTCGTAAGCGATAACTAGATCCCACAAGCAATAGAAAGCCGTTACACAAGCAGCAAGCCCGGTATCAGTCATTGATATCGGGCTTTTTTATGGGCGTTTTTGTGGCGTATTTCTGTAAAACACCCCTTTTGCTCGGTTTGCGATAAAAGGATAAAAGGGGTCACAAGATAAAAGGGGTCAGATTGATTTGTTTTCGGAACAAAACCGGCAAAACCGGGACAGATTTATTTAATTTCCCTAGAAATAAACCAGTCCCGGTTTCTCTCTATAAAATAAGCACCGGGGCCGGGTTGATTAAGAATAAATCAATCTGACCCCCTTTTATTGGAAAAGCCGCAGGTCCGAAATACCCGGACGCGCAGGTTGAACTGATATCTATCCGTGCGTATTCACGGGTTCTGCTTGCCTGCCATCCTTGGCCTGCCATTCCTTGCAATCGCGTTGCAGTCTGATTTCAACGGGCGACGAGCTTCGTCGCAAAGTCCAGTTGAAGTTTGATATTTCCGTCAAACCACGGCTCTAGATATGGGTCAAAGTGGTTGGCATCGATCGTACGGATTTCAATACTTTTTGAAGACATCCTTTTTACTTTCGCTTCATCAAATGGCGCGACGGTATCGCGTGTTGCGCCGATGACCAAGGTGGGAATCTGAATCAACTTCAGGTATTTGAACGGGCGATAAAAGGCCATCGTTGCCAGGGATCGGGCCGCGACACGGTTGTCGTGAAGTCGTTCCAGATGGGTCCGTATCCATTCTTCCACGCGCCAGGCGCCGTCGCGATCCATCGATGAGTACCCACCAGCCTCGGAGATAATGGGGACGTAATGGGTGCGGAACGGGTTGATGACATCCAGCATGATGTCCAGGCCAAATCGCAACAGACGCGTCAGCGGCACGGCTTTGACGGCGAGCATACCGTCAAGCATGGGTACCTGAGCAATGGCGCCACGCAACTCTGGGTGTTCGGCGGCGATCCTGACGACATGCCCCCCGCCGAATGAACTTCCCCACAGGATAATATTCGTGTGATCGACCTCAGGCAGTGACTTGGTATAGGCCAACGCGCTTTCTACGACTTTTTCGCGCGTCCAGGGGCTGATGACATTGCGCGGGAGGCCCTCGCTGTCTCCCCACCCGGGGTAGTCAAAGGTGACGACACAAAATCCGGCATCGTTAAACGCGGCGATGTAGTTTTTGACAAGCGTCAGCTGAGTACCGCCCCATCCATGGACCATCAGAATGGTCGGACAGGGAGACCCATCAACATTCTGCGGCTTATGCAGTGTTGCTGCACAGCGTGCTTGCTGGTGCGTAAATGAGCCTTTCTGGCAGTTCGCTTGTGTCATCTGTTTAAGCCTCTTTTTTCAGAAAGCCTTGGATTGTCCATTTCTTGATTGACGTTCAAGATAACCTGGCTGTATCTTGAACGTCAATCAAGAAATAGTTAGTCGCCCCACAGGAGATTGCCTTGGCCCGTAACAAACGCCATCTGGAGCAGAAGGTTAAGAAAG
>CAYXVO010000027.1:0-1579 GCA_964467875.1 uncultured Pseudomonadales bacterium
AGTGCATACAGTGGCCGCATCCTGGTGTGAACAAGAGTGCCACAATAGCCTTGGTGGCGGGCTCAGCGCAACCAGATCATAGCGCCTTGCGCCAAAGACTCACGTCGACAATGGGGTAGCGAAAGTCCGCGGCCTTGCGTGACCAGAAGGGCGTATGGCGGTACTCCGGAGGCAGGTCCTTCAGCTCTGGAAGCCAGAGGCTCACGTACTCCGCATCTGGATCATACTGAAAGGCTTGTTTGAGCACGTTATCCAGCGGTTGGGACTGGGCGTGGGGGCGCGCGAAGTAGCTCCAGTTGCCCCAGTTGATGGCGGTATCGAAATCGATCAGCTGCTGTTCGAACCAGGCGGCGCCGAAACGCCAGTCCACCCCAAGTTCCTCCACAAGGAAGCAGGCTGCAATCTGCCGGCCACGACGTGATAGCCAGCCGGTTGTTTTCAGTTCGCGCATGCAGGCGTCCACAATGGGAATGCCGGTTGTGCCGCGGGTCCAGGCGGAAAATGCCTCCGGATAAAAGCCGAGCAGGCGACTTTCGCCTTTGACGCCAATAGGTTCGAACGCCCGTTCACCATATTTGAACAAGAGCCACTGCAGATGCTCGCGCCACAGCAGTTCGCGTCGCAGGCGGCGCGTGGAATCGCAGGCTCCCAGGTAATTCTCGTAACTGGTGAGGGCCTGCCATATCTGACGTACCGAGAGGCAGCCCATCGCCAGCCAGGGCCCCAGCTTGGAGGAAAAGTCCCAGCCTATCAGGTCATTGCGGGTGTCGTCGTAGCGCCGGATCAGATGCCGTTCCCACAGGTAATAACTGAGCTGGCGCAGAGCCGCCTGTTCGCCGCCGTTAAACCCAATCCACTGCGGTGGTACCCAGTCGTGGCGATAAGGGCTTGGCATCACGGGCAAGGGATCGCATTCCTCGGTCCGGACGATCAGCGGCGGAGCGGGCAGCATTTCGGGTCTGGCTTCGGGGGGATCGGGCTGAACCGGCTGCATGAGCGTGCGAAACTGGGCGAAGTGGTCAGGCAGTTCGGCCCGTGGAAAGGGTAATTGGTGTGGCGTGAACAGGGTATGGGCCCAGCTCTGAATCACCTGCAGATGCGGAAACCGCGCCTGAATGGTTTTCAGAGCCTGTCGCTCCAGGGGCGCCGGTAAGGTCGTTGTCCCGAGGCAGTCTACGGAATAACGTCGGATCACTTGGGTGACGACCTCGGTGGGATCACCCCGGCGCACGATCAAGCGCTGATTCAGTTGGGTAATGGAGTTCGACAGGTCGGCGAGAGATTCCGTCAGAAAGCCCATGCGTGGCGCGGCAATGCCTTTGGACTGGAAGCGTCCCGGGCGGAGCCGGCGATCATCGAAGCAGTACAGGAGGATCAGTTCGTCGCAGTGCTCGGCCATACGGGCCAGCGCGGGGTTGTCATTTAGCCGCAAATCTTCTCGAAACCAGAACAATCCTCGCATGCCATCCCCTACAGCAGACTCACGCTCTTTGGAGTCAGCTTACAGTTTCTCTGCGCCATTTTCAGGCAGGGCGGCATCGGTACGCGAAGAGGGACCGGTGGCGTAAGGGCTGCGAAG
>CAYXVO010000027.1:1589-3440 GCA_964467875.1 uncultured Pseudomonadales bacterium
CTACTTTGCGGGTGCCATAGGCTGGAACGACCACGAAGGCAACGGCGAATGGGCAGAACCTGGTGGCGCCGACATCGGCCGGATACTTGGGCGGAGCTCGTCCCTGACCTGCATGCCGATCCCGAGGGACTGGCATACAGGCCAATTTACAGAATTTTCACGGAGAGTCTGTGATGCGTATCACAGGTGTCCGGCTGGCGGACCTGATCGGTTACGCGTCTGTTGAGGGCGGGTAACGATTGATGGATAGCGACTGACGCATAGCTACCGACGGATAGCTATTGACGCATAACTACCGACCAATAACTACTACTGGCGGGTAGGGGATGAGGTGCCGCCGCTACGGGCACTGGGCGACGGAGAGTTTTCCGCCGAGTCGCCAAGTTCTCGCTGGAACTCCTTTAGTTGATCCAGCCGGATCTCGTGGATGCCGCCGGTCCCCCGATAGCGCAGGAATTCCTCGCCACTGCGGGCGCTGAGTTCCAGGGGCGTAATCAGGTGGCTGTCGTGTTCCCCGTGGAAGCGGACCCGTAGTTTTTCGCCCTCCATGATCGCCAGTTCCAGGATGTCGTGCTGATCACAGCTGATGGGGTTGTAGTCGGATGCCTTGTGGTACCTCCGTTCCGGACCTGTTTTAACCTCGAGTTTCTATTGTAGAGTCCGGCATCGCTAAGGTCGGCGCTGCCGCGTTCGAAGTCATGCGGCGCGGGCGCTAATAGGGCAGGGATCGGGTCGTGATGCGTATAGACGCTTGCTCTTAGATGCATGGCCTTAGGCGCATGGTCTTAGGTGCATGGTCTTAGGTGCATGGCCTGGTGGGGCGTGGCCAAAATCAGGTGCGAGGCGGAAAGGGGTGGTTAAGGTCGCGGTGCTGCTGGCGCATCCGGAAGCGACGCCCGTGCATGATCACCAGGCCCAAGGTAATGCACAGGGCGATGGCGACGTACTCGCGGGCGGCACCAAATTTTCCCGTGACCAGATATTCCAGTGCCAGCATGGCGATGAGCGCGCTCACGCCCATCAACGCGGTGGTAGTACAGAACTCCAACCAGCGTTGAACGGCGGTGCAACGAGGGATACGGATGCGTCGATTCACAAGGACAACCTGCAGGTGATGACGATGTGGCAATGAACTGTGGCCATGAACTGTGCCAGTGGGCTGTGTCACTGAAATGCTGCAAAGAGATGTGGCAATGATAGGTAGGGCAGGTGGAGAGCGAAATTCGCAGATTCCCGTACCGGGGTTCCGGCCATTCGGGTGTAAGGGAGGCGTTTGGCGGTTTCTATGATGCTAAGAGGCGCCTATAATTGAAAGCTGTCCGATAGCCGAAGACTATCCACGAAACGTCCGCACGGAATCCACCTCGACCAGCAATTCCGGGAGTACCCTCAAGATTATGACGATCATCGATGAAGGCATCGAGCGGCTTTCGCTCAAGGATTACACTGAAAAGGCCTATCTCGATTATTCCATGTACGTGATTCTGGACCGCGCCCTGCCGCACATCGGCGACGGGTTAAAGCCGGTGCAGCGGCGTATTGTTTACGCCATGTCCGAGCTGGGCCTGAAGGCGACGGCCAAGTACAAGAAATCCGCGCGTACGGTGGGTGATGTTCTGGGTAAATTCCACCCCCATGGCGACTCTGCATGTTATGAGGCCATGGTGTTGATGGCGCAGCCGTTTTCCTACCGCTATCCATTGGTGGACGGGCAGGGAAACTGGGGCTCGCCGGACGATCCCAAGTCGTTCGCCGCCATGCGTTACACGGAGTCGCGACTTGCACCCTATGCCGAAGTCCTGCTGCGTGAATTGAGCGATGGCACGGTGGACTGGGTGCCCAATTTCGACG
>CAYXVO010000027.1:3450-6121 GCA_964467875.1 uncultured Pseudomonadales bacterium
GACGGCACCCTGGATGAACCGTCGATTCTGCCTGCGCGCCTGCCCAATCTGCTGCTCAACGGCACCACCGGGATCGCGGTGGGCATGGCAACGGATGTGCCCCCTCATAACCTGCGCGAAGTGGCAGCGGCTTGTATCCGATTGCTGGATGAGCCGGATGCAACGCTGGCGCAATTGTGCGAGCACATCAAGGCGCCGGATTTTCCGACGGGAGCGGAGATCGTCACTCCCCACGCGGAATTGATGAACCTGTATGAAAGTGGGCGCGGAAGTGTTCGCTTGCGGGCGGTTTATAGCCGTGAGCAAGGCGATATCGTTATCACCGAACTGCCGTTTCAGGTATCCGGGGCGAAGGTCCTGGAGCAGATTGCGCAACAGATGCAGGCCAAGAAACTGCCGATGGTGGCGGACCTGCGCGACGAGTCGGATCATGAAAACCCGACCCGCCTGGTGATCGTGCCCCGTTCCAATCGCATTGATGGCGACGCGCTCATGGCGCACCTGTTTGCCACTACCGATTTGGAAAAGAGCTATCGCGTCAATCTCAACGTGATTGGCATTGACGGCCGCCCTGCGGTCAAGAGCCTGCGTCAGATCCTGGTGGAATGGCTGAGTTTTCGCACCCAGACGGTGCGGCGCCGGCTTCAGTTCCGCCTCGACAAGGTCAATGCCCGTCTGCATATCCTGGAAGGCTTGTTGATTGCCTTTCTCAACATCGACGAAGTGATCCGCATAATCCGCACCGAGGACAAGCCCAAGCCGGTCCTGATGGAGCACTTTGGTCTGAGTGACGTGCAGGCTGAGTATGTGCTGGATACCAAGTTACGGCAGCTGGCGCGCCTTGAGGAAGTCAAGATCCGCGCCGAGCAGGATGAGCTGGCCAAGGAGCGGGACTGGTTGGAAAAGACCCTGGGTTCTCCGACCCGGCTGAAGAAGTTGATCCAGAAGGAGCTGACAGAGGACGCGGACACCTATGGTGACGAGCGTCGCTCGCCCCTGGTACGCCGCGCTGAAGCCCAGGCATTCAGTGAGGCTGACCTGGTGGCGTCGGAGCCAGTGACGGTGGTGCTGTCTGAAAAAGGCTGGGTGCGAACCGCGAAAGGGCAGGACATTGATCCGACCGGCCTGAGTTATAAAGCCGGGGATCAGTTCCTGGTCGCCGCACCGGGGCGCAGCCACCAACAGGCGGTGTTTCTTGATTCCAGCGGCCGTTCCTATTCGCTGCCGGCCCATTCGTTGCCGTCGGCGCGGGGGCAGGGCGAACCCTTGACCGGGCGGCTGAACCCGCCACCTGGCGCCCAGTTCGAGGCCGTGCTGCTGGCGGACGAAAGCCAATTGGTGTTGATCGCCTCGGATGCGGGCTACGGCTTTGTCACCCGCGTCGAGGAAATGCACAGCAAAAACCGGGCGGGCAAGGCTCTGTTGTCGCTACCCAGTGGCGCACGCGTGATGAGGCCGGTATTGATTCAGGATATTGAGCGTCAATTCGTGGTGGTGGCCAGCAACGAAGGCCGCATGCTGGTGTTCCCGCTCAAGGACCTGCCGCAATTGGCCAAAGGCAAGGGTAACAAAATGATCAGCATTCCTTCCGCGCGCCTGCAAAGCCGGGAGGAATTTGTCACGGCAACCGGACTGATGCGGGAGAGCGATAGCCTGGTGATCCACTCTGGCAAGCGCCATCTCAAACTGCGCTTCCAGGATCTGGAGCATTATTTGGGTGAGCGAGGCCGGCGTGGGCACAAGCTGCCCCGTGGCCTGCAGCGGGTTGACCGTATCGAAATCGTAGCAGCGGATGGCGCAGCCTCCGCGCCTTCCAATCTTGGCGCCCAGGGAACCGACGAGCGTGAATGATTTATTGCTGATCAACGTGTCCGGCCACGACAAGCCGGGCCTGACCTCCATGATCACCGGAATCATGGCCGATTACGGCATTCGGATTTTGGATGTTGGTCAGGCGGTCATCCACGACTACCTGACCTGGGGGATTTTGGTGCAGATCCCCAGTGAAGATCAGGCGTCCCCCTTGCTGAAGGATCTGTTGTTCCGGATTTACGAGCTGGGCCTGCAGGTGCAGTTCAAGCCGGTGACGGCTGAGGAATACATGGACTGGGTGGATGGCAAGGGTAAGCAGCGCTATATCGTGACGCTGCTTTCGCGCTGTGTGACAGCAGAGCAGATTGCGCGTGTTTCCGGTGTCACGGCGGAGCATGGCCTGAACATCGACAACATTGCCCGTCTCTCAAGCCGAATGCCGCTCAGCCTGGATCTGAACCGCAACCAGGCCTGCTTCGAGTTTTCCGTGCGCGGCACGCCGCCGGATCTTGAGAAGCTGCGAGCGGATTTCCTGCATATCTCGGGTGAGCTCAACGTGGATATCGCGTTCCAGCGTGACACCATTTATCGGCGAAATCGGCGGCTGGTGGTGTTTGACATGGATTCGACCCTGATCGAGGCGGAAGTCATCGACGAGCTGGCCAAGGAAGCGGGTGTGGGCGATCAGGTGTCTGCCATTACCGAGGCCGCGATGCGCGGCGAGCTGGATTTCGCCCAAAGCTTCCGCCGCCGGGTCGCTCTGCTCAAGGGGCTGGACGCGTCCGTGCTGTCGCGGGTCGCGGATCGACTCAAAATGACCGAGGGGGCCGAGCGGCTGATCAGCACTTTGAAGATGCTG
>CAYXVO010000027.1:6131-13994 GCA_964467875.1 uncultured Pseudomonadales bacterium
ACTTTGCCCACATCCTACGGGATAAACTGGGCATCGATTACGTGTTTGCCAATGAGCTGGAAATCATCGATGGCCGGGTCACCGGCGAAGTCACCGGGGTGATCGTCGATGGTGCCCGCAAGGCGGAGTTGTTAAAGGAGATTGCGCATCGTGAGCAGATCCGCTTGGAGCAGGTGATTGCGGTCGGCGATGGTGCCAATGATCTGCCCATGCTCAGCGTCGCTGGACTGGGTATTGCGTTTCGGGCCAAGCCGTTGGTCAAGCGCTCGGCGGAGCATTCGATTTCAACGCTCGGTTTGGACGGGATCCTGTATCTGATCGGTTATCGCGACAGCGAAGGCATTGAGCTGCGCACGGAACGAAGCTGATCTGGAGCTGATCGGCTGATCTGGATGCTGATGGCTAACCTGGATGAGATGAGGGGACCGGCGTGCCGGTCCTACTCGTCCTCATTGAAGTCGTAACTCATTTCCGCCACCGGTGCCTGCAAGTAATAGCCCTGGATGTAGTTCACGCCTGCCTGCCACAGAGTCGACAGTACGCTGGCATTTTCCACCAGGGGCACGATCACCAGTTTGCCCGCACCCTGCAGGGCTTTGATCATTTCTTTGACCTTTTCCCGCCCTTGCTCGCTCTTCTGCAGCTCTTCGGTAAACGAGCCGTCGATTTTGACGTAGTCCACGTCCACGTGCTTGAGCGTGTTGAACGGATTGATGGCACAGCCAAAGCGGTTTAGCGACACCTTGCAATGCAACTCTTTCAACCCTTTGGCAAACTCCTTGGCCTGCTTCAGATGGGTGATGGCGTGCTCTTCGTGCATCTGGAAAATGAGTGAGTCACCCGGCAGGCGAGCCGCCTTCAGGGCGACGCTCAGCCAGGGCAGGAAGGTCTTGTCCTGAATGGTAAAGGGCGTCACGTTGAGCATCAGACGGGTGTTATGTCCGCGTGAACGGTGTGAGCTCAGGCTCTTGATGTTCTGCAGGATCACCCAGCGGTCGAGTCGAATCGCCAACTGCGGCTGCTTGTTGATCGGCAGGAATTCATTGGGACTGACCTCTTTGTCGTCTTGCAGCAGACGCAGGAAGGCTTCGTAATGTTCGTCGCTGTCGCCCCGCAGACTGATAATCGGCTGGAACAGAAGCTTGAAGCGGTTGTTGTCGAGCGCTTCCTCCAGCAGTTTGACCATTTCGTGTTCGGTCACGCTGGCCTGGTTAGGATCGTGAGGTTTGAACAGATAGATCCCGCTGCTGGCTTCGCCATGGGTGGTGCGATGGGCTTGCGTGGTGGCTTCGTGCGCCCGGCTCAACAGATCGGGAGCCTGCGGTGCACTGTCATTGACCAGGGCAATACCGATGGTACAGGAGGCTTGCACGGTCCGTCCGCCCACTTCAAACAGATGGCCTTCCACCGCCTTGCGCAGTTGGCCCGCGTGCTCCATGGCCTGGCGATCATCCTTGCCGTTCAACAGGCAGGCAAAGGAGTCGTCTCCCAGGCGGGCGAGGATATCGGGCTCGCCGCTGTGCTGCTTCAGAATGCCAGCAATATCGCTTAACACCAGATCCGCGCCCGCGATACCCGCGTCCGCTTTCACTTTGGCAAAATCGTCGAGCGCCACATACAGCAGAGCACCATGCAGATCGCCATTCAAGGCGCGCTCGGCCATGGCCTGCAGGCGCTCCATGAAATATTGCTTGTTGTAGAGTCCGGTCAGGAGATCCTGACTGCTGATGATTTTGAGCTTTTCCTCCATCTCAGAGTTGTCCTGCTCGGGACGAACCACGATCTGGATGCACGGCTCGCCGTCGTAGGTTGCCGATAGGAGCGTGAACACCACGTTCATTTCAGACTCATCGCTACGTTTGGCGAGACTGGTGAAGTCATTGCGTGGCGCGACGCCATCCGCGAACAGCTTCAGGAAGTGCTTGAAATCATCCTGGGATTGGTCGCCGATGATGTCGAGCAGCGGGACGCACATGAGCTCATCGATGTCCTCATAATCGAACAGTTCCAGATAAGCCTGGTTGGCGTAAATGTGCATGCCGTCGCTGACGTAGGCAATGGCATCGACAGAACTGTCGAGCAGGAGCTGGCAGCGCTTCTCCGCTTCGCGCAGGTAAATATCCAGAGAGCGGCGCCGGCGGCGCTCTTCCAGATTGCGAAGCTCCCGGTCGATCACCAGGCTGAGTCGCTCCTGTTCTTCCCAGGGTACGACATCGGCGGCACCCTGCAGCATGACCTCGGTCACCAGATCCGCATCGTATTGATTCGACAGCAGCAGGAAGGGAATGTCCTTGTCCAGTCGGCGGATATGGGAGAGGGTCTCCTGATAGCTCAGTTCGTCCGACTCCTCACGTGCCACACAGAGGTCCCACACCTGCTCCCTGAGTGCTTCCAGAAGCGTGCTTTCCGCAGCGATGCGGTGGGCGCGTACGGCTTTGCCGCCATTGCGAAGCAGGCTGACGATGGTTTCCGCATCATTTTGCGAGGGGTCGAGGATAAGCAGTCGAACTGTCTGGGTCTTTGGTGCCATGAGACTCAAGTCGATCAGTGAGGGGGAATGATTCAGCTGTCACGACGGCTATGCGTCGAAACCCTTTGCCTCAGTTTAGTCCATTTGACAACAGTTTACCTGTTTGCCGCGATTTGCCCGGTGAGCGGGGCGGTTCATTGCGGTGCCGGACTTCGTCGTGATAATTTCCAGATGCCTTTCGCCAGGGCGAGACAGGAGAGGGTGCCCGGACTGCTGCGACGAAACAACGAGCGCAGTCACTTTCTGGGAAAGAGATCGCGCGGAGCAGGGCTTTCGCTGCCGTCGATGGAGGTGTTCGAGCGTGCCGCGGTATATTGCCAGGCTATATACCGCGGCACGATTATGCCGCCTAGAGGCTAGGCCAAAGCGAGTCGAACTCATCATCCAGCGATTTGAGGCTGAGAGAGGTTGATTCCTCGGGCGTCGTCAGGCTGGACGGGTTGCGCAGTTCATAGCGACTGAAGCTGTTGGTTGCCGCCGTCCGTGCCGTGAGTTGCGTCTTGGCTTCCTCACCCATGCGATTGATGACCACACGATGCCCGGTCTGAAACGGCAGGCGCGGCGTAATCAGCGTGGTGGGTTGGCCAGTCGGGGCCAGTTCGGGCAGCAAAAGCCCGCGTAGATATTCACTGTCGCCGGTCTTGCCGATCAGTTGCACGCCGCATGGCTGAGCGGATGGCGCCAGCAACTCAATACCAATTTGGGTGCCTTGCTGCTTCACCTGTCGAATCCAGCGGATTACCGCAATGCTCCAGGCGTGGGTGGTGGCTTCCCGTACGCCCAGGATCTCACCGGCCTGAACGTTGGCGGGAATTTCACCTTCCCATTTCAGGCAATAACCTCCCGGACTCGTGTTAACCAGCGGAACCTGGTACTGCTTGTACAGCGTGCTTTGCGGGTTCTGCTCGCTGTTGGTCTGCTTATTACTGATTCCGGTATAGTTGATCGGCGTCAGGTCCGCATTGGAGTCACCGTTGCGGCTGTTGTTGAATTCATTGGAAGCCCAGGTGTCCAGGTGCTTCATCCGTCTCGCGAACAGGTTGGTCTCGTCGTCGCCGTCACCACTTTCGTGTGCCTGCTTGGCTATTAACTGCAGGCTGAAATCAACGCCATCGGAACAGAAATAGTGGGTCGCGCTTAACCCGACACAGATCGACAACAGGCCATTGCTGCTGATGCGTTTGAAGCTGCGCTTGGCTAAAACGCCAACTGCCTGGCTGACATGGATCAGCAGATTCTCCGAGATATGGGGCGGAACAATGAGATCTCCCGCATCGAACTTCTTGTTGTTCAATTGCTCAAGATAATCCGATAGCAGTTGAACCAGACGGGAGGGATCCAGTCCCCATACGTCTGGCGAGATGTGGCCTTGATGCAGACTGCGATAAATGGGGGGCGCATCATGCTCGATGCTGAATACAAATAACGCGGTGTCCGCGGCCTTCGGATCGATTTGCACGTGGCGCGCCCAGCCTTCAAAGGCTTCATAGAGATGGGCGACGTCGGCCTGGCGTAGCTTGTTGGGTTTGCTGCAGCCCAGCAGGAGCACGCGCTTGTACGCCTCGCCGATGGACGTTGTTCGGATGTGACGGCACTGATCGTCCGTTACTTCCACCGTCATGAAGCGTTGCTGCTCGGCCAGGGCGTGGATCTGATGAATGTCCAGCCACACCTGGGGCGGACTGTTGCAATACAGCTGGGCCGAGCGCAAAACGGTCTGCGCCAGATCGCTGATGGCGCGATGGCAGGCAATGGGCAAAACCTTGCGGATCTTGTCTGCCTGGCCCTGCCCCAGGCCATCAAGTAGCACGACCTTGTAGCCGTTGGCCAGATGCAGCTGAAGTGCCTGGGCAAGATTCGCGATTTTACGCTGCTTCTCCGGCAGCACCACACCCTGATTAAGAAAATGCTTGGCCAGTTCCTGGCAGACGAAATAAATCGGCGGCCGGATGGTTTCCAGCATCTGGAATCGGGTACCAGGTGCAATGATGAGCTGGTTGAGTTCGGACACGGCATGGTAGAGACGCTTGGCCGTCTCGCCGACGTTGGCCATGGGCAAGCCCTTGGTCCAGGCCTCGATGCCGCGGGCGGTCGCCTCACAGAATGACAGCGCCGTAAGCTTTTGATCAGGAACGGTTAGCAATTGACTCAAGCTGTTGTCTTCCATGCAGTGCTGTCCCCGTTTCTATGACGGAAACGCATAGTGGACGTTAGATGACAGATTACGCGAATACTCTTGATACAGCATAGCAGATGCTCAATATTCAGTATGCGAGAGGTCGAATTTTTCATAATTTTTCGATCCATAACGATTTGTTACGGAATGAGAGTGACGCGGTTGTGGTTTATTGCTAGAGCTGGCGCTCATTTAGGTTTCGATGGGTTTGCCAGTTGATATGGGGTCCCTTCCGGGACCCGTGGAGCTAAGCTGTGGGTCTAGAATGCCACTGGTGTCTTGGAGGGCTCTCCCGCTTCCTCTCTTACCAGTCGTGGTACCAGGTAACCCGGCAGGGTGGCTCGCAGTTCCTGCATGATTGCCTGTCCTCGCGTCTCGTCGACATCAAAATGGGCGGTGCCAGCAACCGGGTCTAACAGATGCAGGTAGTAGGGCAGGACACCGACGCCAAACAGCGTCTTGCTGAGTTGGGCCAGCGTCTCTGCCGTGTCATTGATGTCACGTAACAGCACCGACTGGTTTAGTAGCAGGGTTCCCGTGTTACGTACCGACAGCAGTGCATCGCCTACCGCTTGATCCAGTTCCCGTGGATGATTGGCATGAATCACCATCACCGTTGCCAGGCGTGTGCTTTGCAGCAAAGACAGCAGGATGGGCGTGATTCGCTGCGGGATGACGATGGGCAGGCGAGTGTGAATCCGTAACCGTTGTACGTGAGGGATGGCCTCGATTTCATTTAGCAGCCACGCCAGGCGTTTATCACTGGCGACCAGCGGGTCGCCGCCACTGAGAATGACTTCATCGATATCCGGATTGGCGGCAATGTAATTCAGTGACTGCTGCCATTGCTCCGTGCCGAGGTTGTTGTCCTGATACGGGAAATGACGGCGAAAGCAGTAGCGGCAGTTAATGGCGCAGGCGCCACTGACGATCAGCAGTACCCGACCCTGATATTTGTGCAGGACACCCGGCTGACGCAGGGCGACCTGCTCCTGCAGCGGATCCACGACAAAGCCAGGTACTTCGCAGTGTTCGGCATATAGAGGCAGGACTTGCAGCAGCAGTGGGTCTCTCGGGTTGCCAGGCTCAATGCGGGTCAGATATGGGTGGGGCACGCGTAGCGGGAACAGCCGGGCAGCCGTCTGTGCAGCCGGCAACAAGTCGTCTGGCAGCTGCAAGGCGCGCAACAGGGTCTGTGGTGTTCGTATCGCACGGGATAGCTCCTCCTGCCAGCTTAATGACTGATTTTGCAGCAAGGGCTCTTCAACTGAGCCAGGGGTTCGAGCTATCATTAGCGGCTTCCCATTCGGGGTGTTGATCTATTTTGGGCGAGGATTTATGGCGACGTATTCTACCAACGAATTCAAGGCCGGTCTCAAGGTTATGCTGGAGGGCGACCCCTGCTCCATTCTGGAGAATGAGTTCGTTAAACCAGGCAAGGGACAGGCATTTAACCGCGTAAGGCTTCGTAACCTGAAGACAGGCCGCGTTTGGGAACGCACCTTCAAGTCGGGCGAAAGCCTGGAAGGCGCCGATGTGATGGACAAGGACATGGAGTACTTGTACACCGATGGCGAGTTCTGGCACTTCATGGCGACCGACGGCTCCTTTGAGCAATTCGCCGCCGATGAAAAAACCGTGGGTGAAGCGGGCAAATGGCTGAAGGAGCAGGCGCTCTATACGGTAACCCTGTATAACGGCGCGCCCTTGTCGGTGTCCCCGCCCAATTTCATCGAGCTGGAAATCGTCGAAACCGATCCCGGCGTTCGTGGCGATACCGCGCAGGGTGGCAGCAAACCAGCCAAACTCTCCACTGGCGCCGTGGTCAGCGTCCCGCTGTTTATCGTGACTGGCGAAGTGATCAAGGTTGATACCCGTACCGGCGAATACGTGAGTCGCGCCAAGGGTTAATCGCCGCTGGCGATTATTTTGCCCGTCTCGCTCGAGACGGGCTCCCATCTTTTCCGAGTCTTTCCCGTGAATAATTCAGAGTGGCGCCCTAGCGCATCGCTTGCCATGCTGCGCCGTCGTGCCCGGTTCATTGATGCAATACGGGGCTTCTTCCGTGAGCGCGATGTGCTGGAGGTGGATACGCCGCTGCTTGCGAGCTGTGGGGCGACCGATCCCCATCTGGATAGTATCACTGCCAGTTATCATGCCGCGCCTGGGCAAGCGCCCGGGCAGCTGTATCTGCAAACGTCGCCCGAGTTCGCCATGAAGCGGCTGCTGGCGAATGGTTGCGGTCCAATCTTCCAGTTGGGCCACTGTTTCCGCGATGGCGAGCGGGGGCGACGGCATAATCCTGAATTCACCATGTTGGAATGGTATCGCCCAGGCTTCGCTTTGTCTGAATTGATGACGGAAGTGGCGGATCTGGTGCAGGACGTTGCCGGCGTGCATTTAGGAGAACACCTGACGTATCGGGAGGCGTTTCAGCGCCATGCGGATGTGGATCCGTTTCTTGCGACGGATGCGGAGCTGGCGGTTCTTGCTTGCGCCTTAAGCGGTCTGTCGGCGGCGGGCATGGAGCGGGATGATGCACTGGATATCATCCTGTCTCATCGGGTTGAGCCCCGGCTTGGCTTGGATGGCGCGACTTTTCTGTATCATTACCCGCCGTCCCAGGCGGCCCTGGCGCGGATACGGGAAGAAGAGGATGGCACACGGGTTGCTCAGCGGTTTGAGCTTTATATCAAGGGGCTTGAAATTGCCAATGGCTATTTTGAGCTGACGGATGCGACCGAGCAGGCGGACCGTTTTGCTGCGGATAACGAGCGTCGCAGAGCCTTGGGCAAACCTGAAGTGCCGGTGGATGCGCGCCTGCTGGCGGCGTTGGCGTCAGGCCTGCCGTCTTGTGCTGGGGTGGCGCTGGGAGTCGATCGCTTGCTGATGATCGCGGCCGGCGTCGATAGCATCGACGCCGTGCTCGCGTTTCCAATCGACCGGATTTAAGACCGTACTTAAAGCCCCGCCTTTTGTCCCAGTAGCTGTCCCAGCCGAACGTTGCTGCCAGCCGTGAGATCGTCGGCCCAATTCATGCTGCCTTTGGGAAACAGCAGAACGACGGTGGAACCCAGTTTAAATCGACCCATTTCCGCACCTTGTGCAAGCTGCAATGCCTCGGTGGCACGCTCGCCATAATGGGTCGTCGTCACCT
>CAYXVO010000028.1:0-13953 GCA_964467875.1 uncultured Pseudomonadales bacterium
ACCCGCGGCTAGACGTCAGAAGCCGAACCAGCCCCCGACCGTGCTGGCGACGGTGTTCCAACCGGACTGGAAGGCGCCGCCGATCGCGCTGATCGTTTCCTCGCTGAATCCGGCCGACCCCAGTGCATCCTTGATGGCGCTCGTGGCGGCGAGTCTGTTGGCGCTCCCGTCCGTCGTCTCCTCCCGCACGTCCGACAGTGAAACGGCCATCGTCAGCGGCCGCGCCATCAGCACCCTCGACTACTTTCTCCAGCCCCTGGTATTTGCCGCGGCTGGCATTCACGGCGCGGAGTACCGGCAGAGTGACGGCGTCATCCATCGGGTTGCCGTGGACCAGGCCGTGCTGAACCAGGCCAAGCGCGCCGCCGAGGACTTTGCCCAGGCGCATCCAGGCGTTCTGTATGAGGAGAAGTCCCTGTCCCTTGCCCTGCACTACCGGCAAGCGCAATCCCTGGCGCCCGAGGTGGATCGCTTCATGACGCGACTGCATGAAGAGCTGGCGCCAGCGTACGATCTGCAGCGGGGCAAAATGGTGCTCGAGCTCAAGCCCCAGGGGTGTCACAAGGGCGATATCATTGCGCGCTTTATGGAGGACGCGCCATTTCGGGGCCGGGTTCCCCTGTATGTTGGCGACGACGTTACCGATGAAGATGCCTTCGCGGTAGTCAACGCCATGAATGGTGTGTCCATCAAGGTCGGTCACGGCGAGACTGCTGCCCGGAAACGCCTGGCGAGCCCGGATGATGCAGTGGAATGGTTGTTGCGGCTGTCGTTGCAATCGTCGTTGCAATCGTCGTTGCAATCAAAACCGGCTGTCCCCCACCCGAGGCATCCAGAATGACGGATCTGGATCTCGGTGTCGTCGGCAATTGTTCTTTCTCGGCACTGATCAATCGTCGGGCGGAAATCGTCTGGGCCTGCATGCCCCGCTTCGATAGCGAGCCGGTGTTCTGCTCCCTGCTGCAAAACAATTCAGCGGATATTCCCCACAGTGCCTTTGCCATTGATCTATTGGACTTCCATCACAGTGAGCAGCAGTACATTCGCAATACGGCCGTGCTCGTCACGATCTTGCACGACAGCCATGGCAACAGTCTGGAAGTCATTGATTTCGCACCGCGCTTCAAGCAGTTTGGGCGCACCTTTCACCCCATTGTGCTGGTGCGGAAAATTCGCCATTTAGAAGGCGCGCCACGTATCCGGATTCGCCTGCGACCTACCTGTGGCAACGGCAAGCAGGCCCTCGCCTGTTACGAGGGCAGTAACCACATCAGCTACAACGGTGGCGGACTCAACGTGCGCCTGACCACCAACGCGTCTATTACCGCGATCAAGGATGAGCGCCCCTTCATCATGAACCGGCCACTGGCCTTGATCTTCGGACCAGATGAGGCGCCCCGGGAGTCGGTGGCGGAAGTCGCCGACAACTATTTCAGTAAGACACTGCATTATTGGCGCGACTGGAGCCGCTATCTGGCGATCCCGTTTGAATGGCAGGAGGCGGTGATTCGCGCCGCCATCACCTTAAAACTCAGCGCCTACGAAGACACTGGCGCCATTATCGCCGCACCCACCACGTCAATTCCGGAAGCCCCCAACACCGAGCGCAACTGGGATTACCGCTACTGCTGGCTGCGCGATGCCTATTTCACGGTGCAGGCCCTCAACCGCCTGGGCGCCACCCAAACCATGGAGCGCCACCTGGAGTTCATCCTCAATCTGGTGGCCGCCGCCGACAATGGGCAACTCCAGCCGGTTTACTGCGTCAACGGCGAACCGGAAATGAACGAGTACATCGTCGAGCACCTGCCCGGATACCGGGGCATGGGCCCAGTCCGTATGGGCAACCAGGCCTATCAGCAGATCCAGCATGACGTCTACGGCTCAGTGGTGATGGCCGCCACCCAGATGTTCTTCGACAAGCGGATCTTCAAGCCGGGCGACGAGAACCTGTTCAAGCGGCTGGAAATGTTGGGCGAGACCGCCATCCTGATGCACGACCAACCGGACGCCGGACTCTGGGAATTGCGGGGCAGCAGCCACGTCCACACCTTCTCGTCGGCTATGTGCTGGGCGGCCTGCAAGCGCCTGGCGCGAATCGCCTATCACCTGGGCTTGAGCGAGCGTGGCGACTACTGGTGCCAAGCGGCGGACAAAATCCGCAGTGTAATTTTAAAGCGCGGCTGGAGCGCCGATCTCAACAGCTTTGTCTCAACCTTCGAAGGCCAGGATATGGATGCCAGCCTTCTTCTCCTGCCCGAGCTCGGCTTTGTCGATGCCCGGGACCCCCGCATGTTGGGCACGGTGGCCCAAATCGAAAAGCAGCTCAAGCGGGGTCGTTATATCTTCCGCTACGTGGTTCCCGATGATTTCGGCGAACCGGAGAATGCCTTCACCATCTGCAGTTTCTGGTATATCGACACCATCGCCGCCCAGGGCCGTCTCGACGAGGCCCGGGAACTCTTCAACGAATTGCTTGCTCGCCGTAATTCGTTGGGACTGCTGGCGGAGGATCTGGACATTCGCACCGGCGAGCTCTGGGGCAATTATCCACAAACCTACAGCATGGTTGGCATCATCAACTCCGCCATGCGCCTCAGCAAACGTTGGGAGGAAGCATTATGAAGCGTCTTGTCGTGGTTTCGAATCGCGTGCCGGCGGCCAAGTCCGGTGCCGGAGCGGGCGGACTGGCGGTGGGTGTGATGGCGGCGCTGAAAAGCTCCGGTGGAGTCTGGTTTGGCTGGAACGGGCGCGTTACGGAATCCAACGAGCCTACGGAAATCACCCAACGGGGCGCCATCACCTTCGCCACCATCGGCCTCACCCAGACCCAGTACGACTGGTACTACAAGGGCTATTCCAACGCAACGCTCTGGCCCTTGTTCCACAGCCGGCTGAGCTTTGTGCATTATGACCGGGACGAGGCGGCCGGCTATCACCAGGTCAACGAACATCTGGCGGACCGCTTGCTGCCCTTGCTGGAACCCGACGATATCATCTGGGTCCATGATTACCATCTGATTCCGCTGGCATCGATCCTGCGCCAGCGCGGTGTCACCCAGCCCATTGGCTATTTTCTCCATATTCCCTTTCCGCCTTACGACATCCTGCGCGCCCTGCCCAATCACGAGGAGATGCTCAACCAACTGTGTGATTATGACCTGGTGGGCTTTCAGACCAGGACCGATCTTCACTCGTTCCATGACAATATCAAGCTGGCCCTGAACGGCAAGGTAGCGGAGGACGGCTTTATCCGGGTTCGGGGACGGGAACTGCGTGCCGGCGCCTTTCCCATCGGCGTCGACGCCCGCGAGGCGGCTGCCACCGCCGCCTCCATGCGGGAGTCACCGGAAGTGCGACGACTGCAGGAGAGTCTAAGTGGCCGCGCCCTGATCATCGGCGTGGACCGGCTGGATTACACCAAGGGCATCATGGAGCGCTTCCTGGCCTATGAGAAATACCTCAAGCGCCACAGCGAGCACAAACCGGAAGTCACCTATCTGCAGATCGCCCCGCCGTCGCGCAACGATGTCATGGACTATCAGGAACTGACCAAGACGCTGGAGCTGGAAGTCGGACATATCAATGGCCAGTTCGCCAAATACGACTGGGTGCCGCTGCGCTTCCTGCACCGGGCGTTCACCCATAAGCTGATCATGGGCTTTTTCGGCGTCTCCCGGGTGGGACTGGTGACGCCTCTGCGCGATGGCATGAACCTGGTCGCCAAGGAATATATCGCGGCACAGAATCCGGAAGATCCAGGCGTGCTGATCCTGTCCCATATGGCGGGCGCGGCGGAGGAGCTAAACGAGGCGCTGATCGTCAACCCATACGACCGGGACAGCATGGCCGATGCCATGGACCAGGCAATCACCATGAGCCTGAGCGAACGTAAGGAGCGCTGGCACTGCCTGATGAGCAAAGTGAAGCGCCACGACATCCATGACTGGCGCGAACGGTTCCTGGCCTGCCTTGACCTGGATACCTCCTCCACCCATTTAACCAGCGTTATGACCGAACGCCATGGGTAATGCTAGGTGGTAATAACGCGATGGTAATGCATGGTGGTAATAGATAGCACCCACTCCGGAACGCGCGCCCGGCCCTGTAGCCGTGTCGCCGCGTTCCCGTGACAGCAGGAGCACTCCGTGCTTTTGACTCCACCGCGATGATTCGGTAGATTACTCGCCCTCAGGCCCCGTAGCTCAGCAGGATAGAGCGCACCCCTCCTAAGGGTGAGGCCACTGGTTCGAATCCAGTCGGGGCCACCAGCCGATTCTGAGTATGTGAAAAACCCCGCCCGGACGAGCGCCTATTTCCGCGTCCATCCTTCTTGCAGCAAGATAAAGTACCCCGACGGTGTGCGGTCGATGGCCTTCTGCCCGGCCAGCGCTTCCACATCCGCCAGTTTAATGCCGTTGTCGTTGGCCAACTTTTCATATTCGGCGCGGCGGGCAGCATTGATCAGCGTAACGATTTCGTCGGCGTTACCGCCACTTTGCACCACCCCCAGATATCCGTTCGGCTGCTCGCCGACCTGGCCCTGCTGCTTTGCCGCACCCAGGGCGGCCATGGCTTCCTCCAGGCTCATCGCCTGAGCAGCGGAGCTCAGCAACAGCAACGCCATGACGAATAAAGCGTGAATCCGAATGCGATCAAACATGGCGTCTCCTTAAAACAATCCACTGGACTCGCTGAACAGGGCGTCCAGCTGGCGATCCACTTTCACGTAGATTTCGTGTTCTATTTTTACATTGAGATTGATGTTGATGGGTTCGCTAGGCATGGCCACCTGCATGGTGGGCGTACAAGCCGTTGCCAGAACCATCATTAGCAACCCAAGGAATTGTCGGACTCCCGGCATAGCTGCTCCTCGATTACTCATTCTTGCGGGAGCGCTGCTTGAGCGCCTCGCTGACCCGTTGCTTAATCTTGTCACTGACGTTGGCCGATAATTGAAGGCTGGCCAGCAACATTGGCAAATGCTCTTCCAGATTAATAGTGAGGTTTACCGGGGGGCTCTCGGCCATGGCCGGGTTCCGCCCGCTGATTTCCACGCCGAGGCGCAGTTGCCCGGTTTCACTGTAATTGATGTTGCTGGCCAGCATTGAATAGCGAAAATTCGCCAATACGCTCATGACCAGATCCATACGCGCATCCGATTGCGCCAGGGTCTCATCCTGCTCCGGTCGATACCGGATCAGACCGCCGGGCGGGCGTGCCAGTACCCGTCCGTCTATCACCGATACCCCTAGAGGCGAAATGTTTAGAGGCAAAAGGCCGTCCAAGGTTCCTTCGCCCTGCAGCTCGTCGGATTTATACAGGGCCAGGATCGCCGCCAGATCCAGGCCGCGAATCAGCAGCGGCAAGCGAAAATTGTTCTGGGACAGATTCAGGTGAACCGGCTCCAGCCAGACCCGCCCGCCCAGCACCTGAGCTTCCAGGCGGTCAAAATCCAGCATGCCATCTGCAAAGTCGGTGACCGGCGCGAGATAACTGCCGGCAAGCTGCACGGGACCCACCGCGATCCCTTGGTTGAGCTCGTTGATCGTCAGGCCGTCGCTTGCCAGCCGCATATAGTCATCCGTTCGAACCAGCTGCAGCTGACCGGACAGCCCTTCAATCCAGGCTCGGTCGTACAGTCCCACCAGATCCCGCAGCTGAATATGGACTTCAGTCGTACCCGCGCCGTGTTCCGGCAAACGCCACTCACCACGCGCCGAGATGCGCCCACGTGCGAGTTCCGCCTCGGCGGGCCAGTCGAGAAAGGTCCGTGGCAACGGATTGTCCTCCAGCACCACCAGTTCATCCGCCTGCCAGCGCAGGACCAGTGGCTCATTCGGTGCTCGTGTCAGCTCATGGGCCAGTACCAGACCGATTGCCGCCTGCAGGGAACCAGCCAGCGCGAGCTGCCCGGCCCGGTAATCCAGGGTCGACTGCCAGGTCCAGGCCTGTGGCTTGAGCCGTGCCTGCAACAGCCGTGGCGTGTGCACCTGGAACCGGCCCTGCCAGTGGGGATGCCCATGCTCGCCGCGAACGCTCAACGTTTCCGGCGTTGCCCGCGCCTGCTCAAGTGTCACGTCGGGATGTACCAGGCGATTGGCGGTGATCCAGGAGTCGGGCATCAGCTGCAAGCGGTAACCCGCTTCTCCCACCTGTCCGCTGATGAACAGGCGCGCGACGGCCTGTTCCAGGTGCACAGCCGCGCCCAGCTCCAGGCGATGGCTCTGGAGGCGAACCTCGGCATTGACCAGATCAAGCCCAAACGGCGCCTGGGTTCGAACCTGGACCCGGCCCTCGGCGTTGGCTTGCAAGGAGCCCTCACTGGTGAGCCGCAGATTCAGCGGAAGTTGAGAGGGACGTTCGCCCTGCCACTGGCCCGCGCCCTCCAGTTGCAGGCGCACCGGACCTGGATCAAACCCTTGTGGCGCCGCCGTCGACAGCCAGGGTAAGCCGGGAGCCCGCAGATCACCTTGCACCCGATAGGCTCCCACCTCCCCCTCCATGAGTTCCAGCGCCAGCGACAGCTGTCCACCCAGCACGCCGATCCAGGGCATGGGTGTCTCTGCTGGTAGATCGGCATTCAGCGTCAGGGTGCCACTCGGGGCAACAGGCGCTGTTGGGGTTGCGAGATTGGCGGTGGGCAGGCGAAGCTGCCAGCTGCCTTCAAGTGCCAGGCGATCCAGCGTCTGACGTGACGAATCCTGGATTCTGGGCATTTCCTTGACCGCCGCCAGCCACGCTCTCGGCAAGTCTCCCAACCAGTCCTGCCAAATAGCTTGTGGCGGAACCTGGGCAAGCTGAATGCTGCCGGTCCAGTCCAGATAATCGATGTTCTGCTCATCCAATTGGGACTGCAGCTGAAGCAGAGGGGCGTCATCGAGTTGTGCCCGCGCCGACAGCTTCATCAGCCCAGGCGCAACCTTGTGGCGGGAATCCAGATCCAGCCGGTGTTCGCCATGCACCAGCCGCAGATCCATCTGGGCCTCGTCGCCCTGGCGTTCGTAGCCGGCACTTCCCTCAATCCGGCAGCGATCGTCCGCGCACGGCAGTTCCAGTTCGACGGTATGCAGCCTGACTTTCTGCGGGAGCCAATCCGGCCAACGCCAATGCTGGGAATCGCTCAGCACCTCCCGCCACCAGGGCGGTTGATCCGCCTGCGGAGTACCGCTCCAGGCCTGTAAATGCAACGCGCCCACCTCCAGCACCTCCGGCTGCGGTCGCCAACCTCCTTCCGGCCAACTCCAGCTCAACTGGACATCAGTCGCGACCAGCCGCATACGCTGACCGGTCGTCTGTCGGGTCAGGGACAATCGCGCTAGGCCCAGCCGATGCTGCGTCAGACTGATACCCTGAACCTCCAGCTCATCAATGCCATAGCGGGTCAGGATCTTGGGGTACCACCAGACACCGAGCCCCACCAGGATTGGCAATGACACCAGCAGGGCCGCCAGCCCTCCCAACAGTCCTCCCAGCAGCCACTGACGCAAACGGTGACTGCGGCTGGTCGGCGGTGCTGGAGGTGTGCGCGGTGAGTCAGTCAAGAAGGATGCCTTCAGCGCTGAAAGAGACGGGAAGCAGCCACCCGCATTCCAGCATCTGAAGCCTGGATGGGTGGGTTCGAGCCGTGCTGGCCTCGTTTTTGCTTAATCTACCCAAAGCCGCGATCCAACCGGCAATTGTTTGACACCAGGACCGCATGGAGTAACCTGCCATGAGCCTCATAAGCCCAGAGCGCCAATACGCAATCAACTACGAAATTTCCCGGGAAGCCCCCAGCGCCCCCCAGGCCGCGCCCAGTGCGGCGGCCAAGGGCAAGAAGCCGGCCGAACCCGCCCGCAATATCTTGCTGGACGATCCGGTCAATCTGCGTCAGTCACTCGGTCTGGATCCGTCCAAGCCGCGGGTTTCCCTGCAGGACTTCCGCGTCCAGGTGGGGCAAGATTCTGCCCTGCTGGAGAACACGCTCAGGACAAAGATTGCCGAGTACGGCTTGCGCCCCGGCACCAAACTTGAGCTGGCCCGCGACGAGCGTGGCGAGATCCAGGTGCATGGCGCCAACACACCGCAAGGGGTACTGATGCAAATTGGCAAAGATCTCAACCTCAATCAGGAGGTTCGCAACGCCTTTTCCCGCATCAGCGTCAATCAACCGACCCTGCCAATGTCAGCAAGCTGTCGTCCACATACGGTGCCGGCAACAGCCTGTTCAACAGCCTGCTCAGCAACCAGACCGACAATAATTCCCTGCTGGATTTGGCCAGCCGCTACGAAAAGCTCAAACAGTCATATGACAAGGATCCACTGGCCAGCATGCTACAAGCCACCAGCGATCCAGATTTCCGCTTCACCCTGAGCGCCTGACGCCACGCCCCGCGTCAGCTCAGGAAGGGCGAGGGATCGCCCTTGCCCTCGCGTAGCATCGTCGGCACCTCCTGGGACAGGTCGATCACCGTGGTCGGCTCCAGGCCACAGAAGCCCCCGTCGATCACCAGATCCAATTGATGCTCGAGCAAGGCCCGGATCTCATAGGGATCCGTCATGGGCTCGGTCTCGCCCGGCAACACCAGGGTCACACTCATCAACGGCTCACCCAAAGCCTCCAGCAACGCCAGCGCAATGGGATTGTCCGGAATCCGCACGCCAATCTGGCGTCGTTTGGGATGCAACAGGCGGCGCGGTACCTCGGACGTCGCCGGCAAAATGAAGGTATAGGCGCCGGGCGTGTGATTGCGCATCATGCGGTACTGCAGGTTGTCCACCTTGGCATAGGTAGCCAGTTCCGACAGATCCCGGCACACCAGGGTGAAGTTATGCTTATCATCCAGCTTACGGATGGTCTTGATGCGGTCGCTGGGCGTCTTTTCCCCAATCCGGCACCCCAGCGCGTAGGCGGAGTCCGTCGGATAGGCGATCACGCCACCGGCGTTCAGGATATCCACCGCCTGCCTGATCAGACGGGCCTGGGGATTAACCGGATGGATCTGGAAGAACTGACTCATGCCGCTGGCCCTGACTGTTTGGAGCCGCCCATGCAGTTGGGCGACGCCGGTGACTGTCCCTGGGCCTGCGCCCATTCCGCCGGGGTAAAGGTGTGCAGTGCCAGGGCGTGGATACCCGAGCGCATTTCCTCGGCCAGCACGCCGTAGATTTCCTGGTGGCGTGCCACCTGGCGTTTCCCTTCGAACTCGGGGGTGACCAATACCAGCTTGAAATGGCTTTCGGAACCAGGTGGGACCGAATGCTTATGGCTCTCGTTGACGACTTCCAGATGCTCCAGCGCGAGCGCCTCAGTCAACTTATTTTGGATTCGACTCTGCAATGACATACCTGCCTACCTGCTAACGGCTCCCCGGATGGCGTTCTGCCTTAGAACAGATTATCCAGGACCAAGCCACATGAACAATTTCAGCCATTATACATTCAGCCATCCATGGGTGTGGCATTTACCGTTGGTTCACAAGGGATTTCGCCCGTTTTATCGCGGAACAGGCTACACTGTTCAAAGGATAACGAGGATACGGGAATCAAAGGCATTGGCACCCCCCGCTCACCCTGGGGTTACGGAAAGGATTCAACTTATGACCTAAGAATAGCAATACCAAAAACCAAGGTCCGATTTCATGAAAATTGCGTTGCTGGAAGATGACACGACCCTCGCTACTGCGCTATGCCAGCTGCTCCGCGCCGAAAATCACGCCTGCCACTGGTTCGCCACTGGCCAGGAATTCGCCTATGCCGTCACCCATGACAGTTTCGATCTGCTCATCATGGACTGGCAGTTGCCTGATGCCGATGGTCTGGAACTCTTGCAACAACTGCGTAGCCAGCTGACCTGGCCGATTCCGGTTCTATTTTTGACCCAACGCGACAGCGAACAGGATATCGTGGCGGCACTGAATGCTGGCGCCGACGACTACCTGGTCAAGCCCTTCCGGGCCGGCGAACTGCTGGCACGCCTGAATGTCTTGCTGCGGCGCCATCATCCGCCCGAGGCCGAAAACGAAACTCAACAGTTCGGTACCTTCACCGTCAATAAGAAAAAGCGCACGGTGGTGCTCCACGGCGAGCCGCTAAGCCTGACCGACAAAGACTTTGACCTGACGGTATTTCTGTTCGAGAACCTGGGGCGCCTGCTGTCGCGCAAGTTTCTGCTGGAGCGGATCTGGGGTGTCTCCAGCGATATCAATACCCGTACCGTGGATACCCACATGAGCCGACTGCGCCGTAAACTGGGGATCAAACCGGAAAACGGGTTTCGTATACGAACCATTTATCAGCACGGGTATCGCCTGGAAGAGGTCGGTCCCTAATCGAGCTGAACGCACACGAGGTTGTTATGATGTCAACAACGTGGCACGCCCAGTCGCAGCGAACCACCCGGTATTCCTGGGTGGTGGGCCTGCTGATGGGATTAAGCTTGGTGTCCTCGGTGGGCGCCGAGCCAAATACTGGCAGTGACTGGCTCTACAGCGTGCGCCCCAATGACACTCTGGGAACGATCAGCGATGCCTATCTGGACCCGCGTCACTCCTGGCACCAACTGGTGCGCTATAACCAGCTGACGCAACCTGCGCAATTGACGCCGGGCACCCTGATCCGTATTCCCGTCGCCTGGCTCAAGCAGCAACCGGCGCCCGCCACCGCCCTGACGGTACAGGGTGATGTGCTGGTGCGCCGTGCCCAGCAGTCGCAGTTGCAGCCCCTGCGCAGCGGCCAGACCCTCAGCGTCGGCGACGAAATCCAGTCCCGCCAGGGAACGGTCAGCATCCGCTTTGCCGACGGCTCAAGCCTGCGCCTGAACGAGAACTCCCACCTCCTGTTCAATACCCTCACCCGCTTTGGCGAGTCTGGCATGGTCGACATCCGCACCCGTTTGCTGAACGGCAACCTCTCAACCAAGGTTCAGCCTCTGCAGGGGACCAAATCGCGCTATGAGATTGCCACGCCCTCGGCCGTTGCCGCGGTGCGCGGCACCCACTTCAGGCTGCGCGCCACCGACACCGCCACCCAGATCGAAGTCATGGAAGGCGTGGTGCAACTGCAGGGCAGTACCCAGCAGGAATCCGTCAGCGCAGGTTTTGGCGCGCGCACCGGCGGCCCGACCGCTACCCGCGAAGCTGTGCGCCTACTCCCGGCGCCGCAACTGAGCCAACCGTTGCAGCAACTGACACAACTGCCCCATCAGGTTGACTGGCAACCCTTACCGAACGCCCGCCAGTACGTCGCGGAATTGTACGCCGAGGGCGAACTGGGGCCGCGCCTGCGTCGCCAGCAATCAACCCAGACCCGGCTTCAGCTGGACCAGTTGAACAATGGTGCCTATCTGCTTGCCCTGCGTGCGGTTGATGATCAAGGCTTTTACGGCCAGCCCCAAACGGTGCCATTCGAGATCAGGCTGCAGTCCCTGCCAGCGCGGTTGATTGCACCCAAGAGCCAAGACCACCTCACACCCGAGACCGCTCGTTTTAGCTGGGCGCTCCAGCGCAGCGGCGATCTCGCCAGTCTGCAGATTGCCGCGACCAAAGACTTCCAGGAGGTGCTGGCACAATCACCCTTCAGCACGGAGACCGCAACCGGTGTGCCACGCGGGCTCGCCCCTGGCCACTATTTTTGGCGCGTGGCCACCCAGGCTGGCGGCACCAGTTACAGCCACAGTGAGACGCGCCAGTTCAGCCTGTTCGGCGACCTTCCGAAAACCCGCATTGTCGCGGTGCATTACCGGCAGGATCAGGCCCGCCTGCATTGGACGAGTCTGAGCGAAACCGACCACTTCCTGGTGCAGGTGGCACGGGATCCTGACTTTACCGAGATCCTCCGCGAGGAACCGGTTCAGGGCACGCAGGCCACGATCAAGTTACCGGACCAGCAGGTTTATTACGCCCGGGTGCGTGGCGTCGCGTCCGATCTGTACCAGTCCGAGTTCGGTCCGGGGCGGGAGATCGTCTTGCCTTGACGCCAGCCACCCAGCCGCTGCCATGACTCGACGTCGTTCCCTGCCCGCCCCAGAGCGCCTACTCTTTGGCGGCGCCTTGCTGCTCGGCCTGCTGCTTTTGCTTGCCAGCGATGGGCTGCGTCA
This sequence comes from uncultured Pseudomonadales bacterium, assembly GCA_964467875.1. GTDB lineage: Bacteria > Pseudomonadota > Gammaproteobacteria > Pseudomonadales > Oleiphilaceae > JAEZAA01. Next base: position 12,080 of record CAYXVO010000028.1, read on the forward strand.
GTTCGATAACGTGCTCTACGACAGCCTGCTCCGGCTCACACCCCGCAGCGCGCCCGCAGACGTCGCCATCATCGCCATTGACGAAGCTTCCCTGACGGAGTTGGGTCACTGGCCCTGGTCGCGGGCAACCCACGCCCGCCTGCTCGATCAGCTCCAGACAAGCCAGGCCCGTGCACTGGTGTTCGACGTGCTGTTTGCCGAACCGGATCTGCGCCATCCGGCCAACGACCAAGCGCTGGCAGATTCCTTGCGCAACTTCCAGCCCACGATTCTGCCCCTGCACATCGACCAGCGCGCACCTGGAGCGCCACTGAGTGAAATTCTGCCGCTGCCCCCATTGATTGACGCGGCCACCCGCCTCGGGCCTGTGCACGTGGAACTGGATGAGGACGGCATCGCCCGCGGCTTGTTTTTGTACCAAGGTGTCGGCAGCGCACACTGGCCCACCCTGAGCCTGGCACTGCTGCAGGAGTTGGAGCCAGAGACCGCCAAACGCTATGACACCGCCAGCGCAGCAGACACCGCGGCCGTAGCGAACAGCAACCCCTGGTTCAACCAGCGCCAAGATTTTCGCCGGATTGGCTTTGCTGGCCCCGCCGGCAGCGTGACAACCTACTCCTATGCCGCCGTCCTGAATGGGCGCATACCAGCGGATGCATTGCGCGACAAGATTCTGTTCGTCGGCGCCACCGCCTCCGGCCTGGGTGATTTCCTACCCACGCCCCTGTCGGGCCTGGCGGCACCCATGCCCGGTGTGGAGGTGCATGCCGCGGTCTTTCAGGGACTGCGCAACGACGCTCTGATCCTGCCTCTCGCCCTGCCCTGGCAGGCCGCGCTCTCGTTGCTGTGGATCGCACTGCCCATTCTGCTGTTTCCCCGGCTGACACCCGCCCAGAACCTGCTCCTGACATTTGGACTGCAAGGCACCCTGCTGGGCGTCAGCGCCCTGTTGCTTGCCCATGCCAACGCCTGGTTTGCCCCAGCCGCGGCCATGGCCATCCTCCTCCTGGCCTATCCACTCTGGAGCTGGCGCCGGCTGGCCAGTCTCAATCAGTTCCTCAACCAAGAGCTTCAGCGCCTGTCCCGGGAGCCGACCCTACGGGCACCGGAACAACAGCCCCAATTGGTCGACTGGTACCACCAGCTTATAGACCTGCTCAAGCCCGATTGTCATGCTCTGTTTGTGAACGATTGCCTGCTTATCGGCAGCACACCGCCCCTGGCGCCGCACCAGAATCTGAAGACTGGGTGTTGGCATGAGCTGCAGGGTGAGTGGCACTATCGGTTTCGAGATGACCAGCACCAGTATCAGATTGCCCTGGCCTGGCGCGATGACACAGCGAGCAATGACGCTCGCCGCAATTACCTGCAACGCCTCGCGCCCCCTGGCCAGCTGCCCATGACCACAGGTGCGCTGGCACCGAGTGAGGTGATCGAGCAACGTATCGCGCAGGTGCAGACCGCCATTTCGGCGTTGCGCAGCATGCGCCACTTCATTGGCGAGAGCTTTGAACACATGCCCGACGGAATCCTGGTAACCGACAGCCTCGGCCAGGTGATTTTCGCCAACGCCAATTGCCGCACCTGGTTGCCCCTGCCGGCCAACCCTGACTGCCCCGGCTACCTGACGGACTGGCTGCGTCCGATGCCGCCCCAAGGCCAGACAAGCTGGAACGATGTGCTACAGCAGGTGCTAATTGAGGGCCGTGAAGTCAGCCTCAATCTGACCGGGGCGGACAGAGAGCTGCTGGTGCAGTTGGTACCCTTTATCACCAGTGCTGATCGCGACATTCGTGGTATTAGTGATATTCGTGACATTCGCGATAACGGGCATGCTGACCTCGGCGGTCATCACAGCGGCCTCATCGCCAGCT
>CAYXVO010000029.1:0-10577 GCA_964467875.1 uncultured Pseudomonadales bacterium
GCCAGACCCTGAGCCAGTGGATGATCGACCATCCCCAGCCGGATCTGGAAACCGTGCGCGGGCTCGTGGAGCAGATCGCCAAGGGCCTGCGGGCGTTTCATCGGCTGGAGATGCTGCATCAGGATCTGCGCCCGGCCAACATCCTGATCGACCAGACGGGCACGGTGAAGATCATCGATTTCGGCTCGGCCCGCGTTGCCGGCCTGCAGGAGTTGTCTGCCCGCGATGAGTCGGAACAGGTGCTGGGCACCGCTCAGTACACGGCGCCGGAATATTTTCTGGGAGAAAACGGCTCGCCCTGCTCGGATCTCTTCTCGCTCGGGGTGATCACCTATCTGATGCTCACGGGAAAATTGCCCTTCGGTGCGGACGTGGCAAAAGCCCGCAGCCGGGCCGCCCAAAACAAGCTGAATTATCAATCGCTTTTGCGGGAAAGCCGGGAGGTGCCGCCCTGGATCGACGGGGTGCTGCGCAAGGCCCTGCAGCCCAATCCACAGCGGCGCTATCAGGAGCTGTCGGAGTTTCTGTTCGACCTGCGCCACCCCAACCCGGTCTTTCTCAACGAGAGCCGGCCGCCCTTGCTGGAGCGTAATCCGGTGCTGTTCTGGCAGGGCGTGTCACTGGTTCTGGCGGTCGTCGTGGGGCTGTTGCTCGCCCGCTAACACGACGGATTGATACGCCTACGGGTCCTTGTCCTGATCTTTGTCCTTACCCTTCAGTTCCAGCCCCATCGCGATTCCCATGGCGATGCCGATGCCGATTCCCAGGGCGATATTGTCGATCACGATGCCGATGATGACGCCGATTACGACACCCCAGACCAGGTTCAGTGACGACGATTTCTTGTCCATGGTGACCCTCCTCACCAACGGAAGCTAATCTGTGCACAGATTTTGCGTTTTAGGTAAGAAGTAATTCCCTCTCCCCTCGCGGGCTGTCTCTTGATCAGATCTCCGATCCAGAGACAGCCTCCCGAGAGAGGCGATATCCTTCCACTCGATCCTGCAGGCGAAACCAGCCCTCCCACAGGGTTTGCCAACTCGCGCGTCCCGTGCGCTTGGTATCCAGGAAGCCTCCGAGTCGCGCCAACGCCTGGTAAGCCCAGGCCAGATTGGGCGGCACCTTGGGTGGCTTGGTATGGCGCTGGGTGCTACCCCAGAGAACCCTCCATTCGGCCGTGTCCAGTACCTCGGTGCAGGGACGCCGGGCCGCATGCGCGACCATCAGCGTTTCCCGCAACTGCAGCAGGCGCACGGCCGCAAACGCCAGAACCGCGGCCATGCGCCGGAGGTTGTCCACCCCCTGCATGCGCAGCTGTTCAACACCGGCGCCGGTTTTCCAGGCCTTGTGGAATTCCTCGATCCGCCATCTCAGGCTGTAGTAGCGCAGCAGCTCCCGAGCCTCCTCGGGGCTGCTGACCGGCTCGCTGCTGAGCAGCAGCCAGCTGAGTCCATCCGCTGTCGCATCCTTCTCTTCGGCCTGCACCAGGGTGACCGGAACCGGGGCGACGGACGCATCGGCCGTGGAGGGAGGCCGCAGGGTCGCCGTCGTATACCTGAGGTTCAGTACCGCCTCGCGGGCAGGACGCCCTCCACGCTGAGGCACCCGAATCCGGCTGGTTCCACAGACGGGAGCCTGACGAATCCGGGCAAGTAGAGTCCGCTCCGCTTCCTCCAGCCGCCGGTCCTGCGCGGCTCGCACCAGAAACCGCTCGCCTCGCTGGTTCTTGTAGTGCAGATAGGCCAGGACATCCGCCTCTCGGTCGCAGACGGCAATCGTCCGGGTCATCGTCTCGCCTAGTCGCATCGCCACGCGCTCCGAGGCGCGCTGCCACTTGTAACTTTCCTTGTCCTCATGGGCCCGCTGTCTGCGGTTGGCTGTCTGCCCGCGTTTGCTGGTCTCCCTCGTCCAGTCTTCCTGCTCCACCAGCCCAAGTGTGCACTCGGTGTCCGCGTCCACCAGCAACACCGAATGAACCCAGACGCCTCGCGCCTGGCTCGACGCCTTGCCACCCAGATCCCCAAGCTCGCGGCTCGCGCCATGGCGATAACTCAAGGTGGTCGTGTCCTCGGTCGCCAACACGCAGCGTGATGGCCGCGCTGCCCGGACGGTCGCGGCATAACCACTCTCCCGCACCGCTTCGACCTCGACGTGTGGACTGCGGACAAACCGGTACGCCCCTTCCTTGGCGGCCTCGTCGCCACGACAGGCCCGACACAGGCTTTGCCCAGTGTGACGGGCCACTTGCTCGCCCATCGCGACCAAACGCCGGGTGCGCCGCACATCGCCCAGCTCGCTGGCCCCAAACAACTGCTCCGCCCATGCCTTCGCGTCGGTGATCATGTTCCCGCCCTCGGATCCGGTTTTAGATCACCTTAACTTACTGTCTCTTCAAGATAAGATCTGATCAAGAGACAGCCCGCGAGGGGAGAGGGAACTAATATTTGCCTTGGCCGTAAGATGTGTGCACAGATTAGCCTTGTCAGGGAGGGAGTAAGCACAGCAATTTGCAAGATCTTGCGACTTAGCCCTTATCCGCACTACGCTGCAACACCAGCGTCGCAACCGCCGAAATCGCAATCCCCGGCACCACCGCCAGCGGAATCTCCCCCTGCCCCAGGATCAGCGCCAGCAACGCGACACACGCCGGGTTCAGGTAAACATAGGCATTCACCCGATTGGGGCTGAGCACCACCGTGGCGCGCTGAAAGATATACACGGTGGCCAGGGTCGCGCCGAGCACCAGATACGCCATATAACCAAAGGCCTCCAGATCCAGCCGCTGCCAGTCCAGGCTGCTGCCGGTGATCAGCAGCGCCAGGGTCATCCAGAACGTGCCGCCCAGCAGGATACCGAACACCAGCACGATCATGGGATCGCCCCGGTACAGCTTACGCATGGATACCGCATACCCGCCCATGAGCAGGGTCCCCAGCAGAAACATCAGGTCGCCCTGGTTCAGGCGCAGAGACAGCAAGGCATCCAGCTCGCCCCGAAAAATCACCCAGCAGGCACCGACGATACCCAGCCCGTACACCAGCGTCCGCTTCAGGCTGAGACGCTCGCCCAACAGGAAGATGCTGAGCAAGGCGGTGATCATGGGTACCAGGGTATAGATGGCGGCGGTGTTGAGGGCGCTGGTGGTGCGCAATGCCTCAAACATGCAAACGAAGAAAGACGAGAACAGAAAGCTGATGATCAAGGTGCGCGGCAACACCGGCAATAGCCGGGGCCGCAGCGCCGGATTCAACAGCACCACCGGCGCCAGCACCAGCGCGGCCAGCAGAAAGCGCAGCAAGGTCAGCGAGTAAGGATTAATCAGCTGGGCCAGTGGGGCCGCCGCCACGAAGGAGCCGGCAACCAGCAAGGTGGCGAGCCAGAGGAGTCCGTGCGCCTGAAGCGTTGTGGTCTTCACCATGGGTTCCTTCGTTCATCCATGCACACAGCTTCCAGGTTACTGTTTTTACGCTCCAACCCTGTGACTGCGGGTTGGAGCGGCCCGCCTAGGATGAAGGTGACTCCGCCCCGCAGACGGGCGGCTCCGACTGGACGGCACCCTGGTGAATAAACTCGGCCAGACGCCGGGTTGCCGGGCCGGCCAGCTCGGGTTGGGCGAAGATCAGATACAGGGGCACCCGACGCCGCTGGCCGGCGCTGAGCGCAATCGGCTTCACCCGCCCGGCTTGGATCTCCTGGCGGATCAGGTGTTCCGGCAACCAGGCAAAGCCCAGCCCACCGCTCACCGTTGCCAGGGCCGTCTCCAGACTGGTGACGGTCCAGCGCTTGGCGGCGCCGAGCCAGCCTTCGTTGCGGGGGCTTTTGCGACCCGAATCGCGGATCACCAGCTGCATCTCACGAGCCAGATCATCCTTGGTCACCTCCCGCTGCAGCTGGTGCAGCGGGTGCTCGGGATGGGCCACGGCAATGAAAGTAACCTCCAGCAACAGGTCACCCAGCGAACCCTGCGGCACTTTTGAGCCGATGACCAGATCCGCCTCATCGGACATCAAGGCCTCCTCCGCGCCGGACAGCACCACCTCCCGCAACTGGATTTCGGTGTTGGGATGGGCCAAGGAAAAGTCCCGCAGTGCCTGCAGCAACAGGTGCGAGGGAAAGGCGACGTCGACCACCAGCCGCACCTGGGCCTCCCAGCCGTGCTTGAGGCTGCCGGCCAGCTCCTCTAGCTTGAGCGCGTCGTTCAGCAAATGCCGCGCCCGTGCCAGTAGGGTGGCGCCGCAGTCCGTGAGCCGCGCCTTGCGGCCCTCGATGGTCAAGACCTGAACCCCGAGCTGCTCCTGCAGTTGCTTCATGGCGTAGCTTACGGACGACTGGCTGCGATGCAGGGCCTCCGCCGCCTGGGCATAGCCGCCCTTGTCGACGATGGCCTGCAGGATGCGCCATTGCTCCAGGGTGGTGCGAGGGATCTTCATCGGCTAGTGAGACTGGCCGGGAAGATCGAACAGCAGCACCTCGGCCTGCTTGCCCTGCTCCAGCACCAGGCGGGTTTCACCCGCGATCTTGATGCCGTCGCCGGCCCGCACCGCCAGCCCGTTGACCTGCAACTCGCCCCGCGCCACGTGCAGATAGGCCAGGCGCGCTGCCTCCTTGGTCCAGGTGATGGCTTCCTCGCCATCCAGCAGCGCACTGTAGACGGACGCGTTCTGCTGGATCCGCAGGGACTCGTCCCGCCCGTCCGGCGACACGATCAGGCGCAGCCGCCCCCGTTTCTCCGCCTCGGCAAAATGGCGCTGCTGATAGCTGGGCTGGATGCCGGTCTGGTCCGGCATAATCCAGATCTGGAGCAAGTGCACGGGCTCGCTGGGCGAGTGATTGAACTCGCTGTGCGCGATCCCGATCCCCGCCTCCATCATCTGCACATCACCCGGTCGAATCACCGAGCCGGTGCCGATGGTATCGCGGTGTTCCAGAGCCCCTTCCAGCACATAGGTGATGATCTCCATGTTGCGATGGGGGTGCGTCCCGAAACCCTTGCCGCCCGAGATGATATCGTCGTTGATCACCCGCAGCGGCCCCCAGCCCATTTCGGCCGGGTCGAAATAATCCGCGAAGGAAAACGTATGGTACGTGTTCAGCCAGCCATGATCGGCATGGCCGCGCGCCTGTGCCTGACGAATCTCTAACATGTTCTTTCCTCCCCGCAAGGATTGCCGCGCCTCTCAGGCCGCGACCAATCGCTGAATTTGTTGACGTGCCTGCGCCTCGGCCTGGGTTTTGCGATCATCGCCCAGATTAAGGCCTTCGGCGTAAATGAACTCCACATCGGTAATCCCGATAAAGCCCAGGAAATCCCGCAGATAAGCGCTCTGGGTATCCTTCGGGGTGCCCGCATACACACCGCCCCGCGCGGCAACCACATAGGCCTTTTTGCCGGTGACCAGGCCGACCGGACCTTCGGAGGTGTACTTGAAGGTGATGCCGGCCCGGGCCAGCCGGTCGAAATAGGCTTTCAGGGTCGAGGGAATCCCAAAATTGTACATGGGCACGCTCAGCACCAGCACGTCGGCCGCCTGCAGCTCGGCGATCAGCTCATCCGACACCCGCACCAGCTCCTGCTGCTCCGGCGTGCGGGCCTCGGCCGGGGTGAAAAAGGCGTTGATCTCATCCTCGCTCAGGTGAGGCAACGGCTCGCGTCCGAAATCGCGGGCCTGGACCTGGGTCTCCGGCCGGGAATCGATCCAGGCATCCACCAGCTCATCGGCCAGACGATTGGCGTTGCCGTTACTGCGGGCACTGGTGCTGATCTTTAAAAGTGTGGTCATTGGTCTGTCCTCGTAATGGCTCAATGACCTCACTTTAACCAATGCGTATTAGATAATATAACGCTCATATTTCATCTAAAACATCTAATTTTTAGATAATACGACAGATTAGAAAGGGCACTCAGGTGCCCAGTCGTCGCTCTCGTCGCGAAATTAGAACCGCTGCGTCCGCATCTCGCGGGTGTGCCGCCGATAATGTTGAGGTCGTGTTCGGTCGGGCCTGGACGTAGTGGCCAGTTCTGCATGGGTGTAATTCAGGTCCACCAGCCATCGGATCCCGATATTTGCTCACGAGGGCGGTCAGATCCAGCTGCCAGGCGTGCCAGGGCGGGAACCTGGAGCAGGATGTTCTGCCCGATCAGAGATTGTATGATCAGGGTCATGCCGAGTCGCTACCACGTAAAAAGACGAGCGGCGCTATTATAACGCCGCCCGACTGCATGGAGATGCCATGAACCGCCCAGCATTGCCGCCCGCTTGCCACGCCCTGCGCGGCCCCCTGCTGCATTTTCTCGCCGACCCCGGCCCTGGAACGCCAGCACTGGGAAGCTATGAAGCTTTCGACGATGGTCTGCTGGTGATTCATGACGGTCGTATCCTGGCACTAGGTCCGGCGGCAACCCTGCTGCCAGCATTGGCACCGGATGCCCGTATCGACCATTGGCCGGACGCGCTCATCGTACCCGGCTTTATCGATATCCATGTACACATGCCGCAACTGGGCGTGCTGGCCAGTTGTGGCACGCAATTGCTGGACTGGCTGGAGACCTACACCTTTCCGGCGGAAGCCCGCTTCCAGGACCCCGACTGGTCGCGCAGCCAGGCCCGGCTGTTCCTGGATCTGCTGCTGGCCCACGGCACCACCTCGGCGCTGGCATTCAGCACGTCCCATTCGGTCTCCGCGACCGCGCTGTTCGAGGCGGCCCAGGACCACAACATGGCCATCGCCACCGGCAAGGTGATGATGGACCGGCACGCTCCCGACAGCCTGCGCGGCGAAGCCGTTGCCAGCGCCCGCGAGAGCCAAGCGCTGATCGATCAGTGGCATGGCCGGGGGCGCCTGCGCTATGCCGTCACGCCACGGTTTGCGGCAACCTCCACACCGCAACAGCTGACCCTGGCCGGCCAGCTTGTGCAGACCAATCCCGGCGTGCTGATGCAGACCCATTGGGCGGAAAACAAAGCGGAGATCGCCTGGGTGAAAGAGCTATTCCCCGAGCGCAGCAGTTACCTGGACGTTTACCGCCATTACGGCCTGCTGGGCGATCACAGCGTGCTGGCCCACGGCATCCACATCAACAACGAAGACCGCCGTTGCCTGGCGGAAACCGGTACCCGCATCGCGTTCTGCCCAACCTCCAACACCTTTCTGGGCAGTGGCTTGTTCAATCTGGCTGGTGCCCGCAATGCGGGAGTGACGGTGGGCCTGGCCACGGACGTGGGCGGCGGCACCAGCCTCTCCATGCTCGCCACCATGGCCGAAGCCTATAAGGTGTGTCAGTTACAGGGCCAGAACCTGAGCCCGTTCCAGGCATTCTATATGGCCACTCTGGGTAATGCGGATGTCTTGCAGCAAGCCGACACCACGGGCAACTTCGAGTCGGGTAAATATGCGGACGTACTGGTGCTGGATCCTGCCGCCAACCCCATGCTCCGGCTCAAGCAGGCCGTACCGCAAGACCTGCCCGCCACGCTGTTCAATCTGATGATCCTCGGTGACGACCGGGCCGTGCATAGGACTTATGTGGCGGGCCAGTGCAGGTATGACCGGGAGCGGGTGGCTTCCGGTCTTGTGGCTGGCAACTTAGCCGCTAGAGCTTGACCTCGCCCCGCTGCCAACTCTCCGCCACGTTGCGCACCACCTCGCTCAGGCTCTGCACATCCGCACCCGCGTGTATTTCCGGCACCGGATCGGCCCCCAGGCTCAGGAAAATCTGGTTGAAGGCCGCACGCACGTCCGCGTACTGGAGATCCAGCGCCAGGGCGGCCTGCACCGCGTTCAACTCACTCTGGATCAGGGCCAGATCGCCCACCCGCCGGGTAGAGGCCGCCGCCCGTTGCTGTTCCAGAATGCGGGTGTCAATCGCGTGGAGTTCCTTTGCGGTGTCCAGCAGACGCACCGATTCCTGGAAATTTGCTCGCGCCACGTGCAGTTGCGTCAGCACCGCCATGCTCATGGCCTGGCGCCGCGCCTCGATCACCTGCTCGTTGGCTTCCGCGTAGTCCAGATTGGCCGGCGCCGATAGGACGTTCAGCAGGTTCCAGGTAACCTTGGCGCTGTAGTCCGCCCAGCGGTTGTTCTCCAGATAACTGTTGCTGTCGTAATGACCGCCCAGATTGAACTCGATACCTGGCAGCATGCGCAGCAAGGCCTTGCGGGCCTCCAGCGCGCCAATCCGGCTCTGGTAATGCTCTTCCCGCAATTCCGGCCGGTGGCCCAGCGCCAGCTCTTCCAACTGCGCCATGTCCACCGTCAGCTGGGGAACCTCATAGGTATCCGCCGGTATGGCGAGCTCGAACGTTTGCCCGGGCTGCAGGCTGATCAGCGCGGCCAGTTCGGTTTTCGCCAATGCCAGTTCCTTGCGCTGGGCCTCCAGGCGGCTCAGGGATTCCAGCAGGCTGCGCTGATAGTTCAGCGCTTCCAGAGGCGAACGCAAGCGCAGCGACTCCAGTGTCGCGCTGTCGCTGCGGGCCTGGCGCACCCGCTCCATCAGCGGGTCGATGCGCGTAATCAACCGCTCGGCGGCCACCGCGCGCCAATAGGCCGCGCTCACCTGCTGCACGGTATTCTGGATGACCTTGCGACGCCGTTCTTCAAGAATCAGGCTACGATCGGCATTCTGCTGGGCACTGTAATAGCTGACCCCGAAATCCAGCACGTTCCAGGCAATGGTCAGGTCCGCCACCTGGCGATCCCGATCCAGCGAGGTGGATGGTTCCAGCGACTGCTGACGGGTCTGGATGCTTTCACTCGACGACGCGCTTTCATTGGTGCGGCCCATGTAACCGGCACTCAGTGCAATGCGCGGCAACATCTCAAAGCGGGACAAATCGAGCTGCCCCGCCGCCATCGCCTGCTCCATCAGTTGCAGGCGTCCATCCAGGTTGTACTTGATGGCCCGCGCGATGGCCTGGTCCAGAGTCAAAGCCCCGTTAATGGCCTCCTGCCGGGAGAACATCCGCGACAAATCCTGCTGGATCGTCTGGCGGGCCTGATCGACCTGCAACGGTTTAGGCGTGATTGCACAGCCGGCCATCAGGGACACCGCCAGGATCGCCAGACTCAGGCGCGCGGGACGCAGGCTCGGAATATTTGTCTTCAACCCCATGTTTGAGTTCTACCTTCTTACGTCGACAAGCTGTTTGATCGAGCGCGGGTCCATACCCGCGCCCTTGGTTCTTAAATACTGACTCTGAAATTGTGTGCCTGCTGCATCCAGCAGCGGGCGGGCCTCTAGATACTCGATCCTTGTGCAACATCCTGGGCCGCCAGGGCTGCCGCCAGGCGCACCGTATCCTGCTGGAATTCCTGCGCCTCGCGAGTCATTTGCAACGCAAAGGAAAGGGTTCCCTCACCCGTGAACAAGACTTCCTTGTCTGCTTCCGACATGACGTCGGCATCCGCCGCCATCAGGGCCGCCATCAACAGGTCAGGTTCTGGTGCCTCGGCGGTGCCCGAAACCGAGCCCCGGGACAGTCCCTCTTGGGAGTCGTGAGCCGGGAGCGATGCTTCCGGTTGCCATACCCGTTGTCCCACCAAGATCCGGAAGTCGGCAGCAGCCTCGGCGCCCTGATCGTCACGGACCATAATCCGGATCGACAGGATGCCATCCGCACCCGCCGGCGGGCGGCCGGTGAAGCGACCGGTACTGACGTCGAAACTCAACCAGCTGGGCAGCGGACGGCCGTCACTGAGTTTCGCCTCAACCGTCAGGAGGGCATTGGTGGCGCTGTGGCGGAACAACCCTGGAGGCAACGTGAAACCGGCATCAACCGCTGGTGTCACGCTGACATTTGTGATGGATCTGGTCACCGCCAGTCCGCTAACCGAGCTGCCGCCACCCAAGGTCACAAACGGTGGTTTGGCGATTTCACCCGATGAAAGCAAAACCCCACCGGCAAACCGGCTTGATGGCTCCGCAGGGCCGGAGTCCCGGTCAATTCCGACCGGGTACACCGCTGGCGGTGCTGGTGGTATACCGGGTGCAGTCCGGTCTCCGGTCTGCAACGTCGCCAGAATGATCGGCGCAGCCGGTATGAAGGAGACCTCGGGCACCGGCGGCGCAAATGGCGGTGGTGACGGCAGGTCGATCGGAATGACCACCAGCTGCGGCCGCACCTCCAGCGCAAAGGTTGCCATGGCCCTGGCACCACTGGCATCGGTGGCGATCAAGTGAATCTGATAGCTACCGACATCCGCCCCTCGTGGCATTCCGCTCAGACGAAGTTCGTTGCCGATCTGATTCAATGTCATCCAAGCGGGCAATGCCGAACCATCGGCCTGGCGAGCGCTGAAGGTCAGCGAATCGCCAGCATCGATATCCATAAAGCCGGCCACGGGAACTCTCAGATTCAGGGTCTGCCCCGCATCCATCGTCTGCGCTGCGACGCTACCAACAAATTCCGGCGCATCATTGGTGTTGATCACCTCCAGACTGAACGCTGTGCTGACCGCAGCACCCGATTGATCGGTCGCCGTTACCCGGATCGTCAGGCTACCTACATCGCCATTGGCCGGCGTTCCGCTGAAGGTGCGGGTGGCGGCATTGAAGCTCAGCCAGGCTGGCAGTGCCGAGC
>CAYXVO010000029.1:10677-13899 GCA_964467875.1 uncultured Pseudomonadales bacterium
CGGCGAAGGTATTGGTCGGGACCGTAAAACTGAAGGGCGCATCCTCGGTCGCCGTCTGATTGGCGATGGTGTCGGCGGTCGGCGCATCGTTGGTGTTGATCACCTCCAGACCGAACGCCGTACTGACTGCAGCACCCGCCTGGTCGGTCGCCGTTACCTGAATATTCAGATTACCCACATCGCCATTGGCCGGCGTTCCGCTGAAGGTGCGGGTGGCGGCATTGAAGCTCAGCCAGGCTGGCAGTGCCGAGCCATCGGCCAGGGTTGCCGTCAGGGTCAGGCTGTCGCCCACATCCACGTCCGCAAAGGTATTGGCGGGGATGCTATAGCTAAAGGCGCTGTCTTCGTTGACCGTCTGGTCGATGAGGGCACCTGCCGTCGGGGCGTCATTGGTGTTGACGACGGTCAGATCGAACTCCGTACTGACCGAAGCACCCGCCAGATCGGTCGCCGTTACCTGAAGCTTCAACAGGCCCACATCGCCATTGGCGGGCGTACCGCTGAAGGTGCGGGTGGCGGCATTGAAGCTCAGCCAGGCTGGCAGTGCCGAGCCATCGGCCAGGGTTGCCGTCAGGGTCAGGCTGTCGCCAGCATCCACGTCGGCGAAGGTATTGGTCGGGACCGTAAAACTGAAGGGCGCATCCTCGGTCGCCGTTTGGCTGGCGATCGCGCCGGCAGTCGGCGCGTCATTGACGGCCGTCACGCTCAGGGCCACCATAGCGAAGCTCGTATGCGGGTCGCCGCTGCCGGTGTTGCCGCCGTCATGAATGTGAATCGTGAGCATCACCGTGCCCGTCGCGTTCGCGGCCGTGGTATAGGTAACGTTTGAGGCCGCGATGAACGCATTGATGTCGGCGATCGTGCCGGCAAACGTCAGCGCCATCGGATCACCACCTACCGTCACCCCACCGCCGCTGGTCGCCGCCAATCTGCCCAGCGGTACCGTCAGTATCACCGTCACGGGGCTACTTCCTGCATCCACGTCGGCGAAGCTGATTTCGGTCAGAGCGCTCGCCACGTCTTCCGTGACGGTCATGCTGGCCGGTGCCGTCACGGTCGGCGCGTCGTTGACCGGCGTGACCAGCAACGTGACGGAGGCGCTATCACTTTGCGCGCCGCCACTGCCGGTGTTGCCGTTGTCGGTGATCGTCACAGTCAGGGCGACGTCAGCCGTGGCATTTTCCGCCGTGGTGTACGTCACCGCACCCAAGTCCATAAAGGCATTGAGGGCGTCAATGCTGCCGGTCAGGGTCAGTGCGCTGCCAGTACCACCGACTGTGACGCCGCCACCGGAGCTGGCCGAGAGACTGCCGGCGGGCACACTCAGAGTAACGGAAACCTGACTGTCGCCAGCATCCTCATCGCTGAATTGAATGCCCCTGATCGGGCTCGCCACATCTTCCTCGACATAAACGGAGGCCGGTACGGTGACCACGGGCGCATCGTTGACCGGCGTGACAGTCAGCGCGACGGAGGCGCTATCACTTTGGGCGCCGCCGCTGCCGGTGTTGCCGTTGTCGGTGATCGTCACAGTCAAGGTGACGTCGGCCGTGGCATTCAGCGCCGTGGTGTAGATCACCGCACTTGAGGCGATGAAAGCGTTGAGGTCGGCGATGCTGCCGGTCAGGGTCAGTTCGCTGGAGGTGCCACCGACTGTCACCTCAAGGGTCGAAGCGGCCGCAAGAGCACCCGCACCCACGCTCAGGGTTGCAGTGACCGGGCTGGTACCGGCATCGACATCGCTAAAGCTGATGCCGATGAGCGGGCTCGCCACATCTTCGGTGACGGTGACCTCGGACGGCATGTTAACTGTCGGCGCGTCGTTGACCGCCGTGACCGACAGGCTGACTTCCGCCGTCTCGCTGGTGCCGCCCCGCCCGTCCGTCAGGGTCACCCGAATGGCGCGACTGGCGGTCGAGGGATCACTGGTATCCGAGTTGGCATAGGTCAGGTTGCGCACCAGTGCCTGTGCGGCGTCGGCGGTCGCATTGCCATTAAGGCTGATCACCAGGTCATCCGTGCCGGTGCCGCCGGTGGCGGTGCCGATGTTGTGCCCCTCGTAGGTGATCGTCGTGCCGTCGAAGCCGATCTGGCCAGCATCCGTCCCTTCGTTGCGGATCGACAGTACGTCCTCGCTGGCGTCGTGGTTGGCGCCGATGGACACCGTCAGGGTGCCTTGGTTAAAACTGTATCCATCCACATCGCTCACCGTCGCATCCCCGGCGGCATCGATCAGCACCGCCCCGCCACCCTCGACATAGGTTAGGCTGGTGCCGTCGAGGCCACCGATAACCGGCGCGTCATTAACCGGGTTGACATACGTGTGGATGGTGGCGGTGGCTGCGGAAATGAAGCTGGCACCACCGTTCGTGGTGGTGTCGATCGTTTGCCGAACTTCGGAAACACCCGACACCGAAAATTGACTGACATTGCCGTCCAACGCACGAATGACCAGACTCGGTCCCCCGGTATAGTCGGGCACGGGAACGAAACGCACCAGGGTCGCGGCCGAAAGCGCAAGCGCATTGGCGCCATCTCCCACATTACCGATGTCATGCCAGTGGGTACCGCCGTTGGTCGAGTATTGCCAGGCGCCCTCAGTGGCGGCATTGGCGCTGTTGCCGACCACGGCGTAGCCAGCGATGCTACCGCCGTCGGCCGTGTCGTTGGCGGTGAGACCGAAGGTATTCAGCGCCGCGCCGGCAGGGCTGACCGTGTCTTCGTTGATGACGGGCAGTATGCCGTCTCCGCTCAATACCGGCGCATCGTTGACCGGCGTGACGGTGACGGAAATAGTTCCATCGGCCGGGCCGATATCGGCCGCATCGCGAATGCGGGTGGCGATGGTGAAGTTCTGCTCGTTATCGTCCGAAGGCGTTAACGCCACGGCGGCCAGGGCCGCATTCACGTCGGCAACCGAACCGGTCACGGTCCATGTAGTGCCATCGAAGGTCGAGCTGGCCGACCCGTAGGTGCCGGTGGACAGTGTACCTGCGGCCGGATTGGACAGCGTCAGCGTCGCGGTGACCGTGTCGCCGGTATCAACGTCGCTCACCACGATGTCGTCCAGTGCCACCGTACCTCCGCCCTCGGTCAGCGTATTGCTCTGGGTCAGATTGGTGGCGGTGGGGGCGTCGTTGACCGCGCTCACGGCAACCGTCGAGGCACGGTATGGCATTGTATGATTGTTGTTGTTGCCGTTATCGGTCAGTCCGGTAATGG
>CAYXVO010000030.1:0-13885 GCA_964467875.1 uncultured Pseudomonadales bacterium
GACCGCCAATGCCTTCAAAGCGTGCATCCGGATGGCGACGCTTGATCGCCTGGATCAGGCCCGCACCGAGGATATCTCCCGACGTTTCGCCCGCCACCAATCCAATCCGCAGTGGTCGCCGATCTGGCGTATCCGCAGTCGTCATTTGCGACTAACGCACGATGCCACGATCGGAGTTTGCCACCGAGTCATGAAACACGCTCACTTCAGGCACACGCGCGGCCATCTCAGCAAGCTCCTGCAGGGCGTCCTTGAGCGTCAAACCCTGGCGATACAGCAACTTGTACGCGCGCTTCAGCTCCTGGATTACCTCTGGCGCAAATCCCCTACGCTTCAGTCCTTCAACATTCAGGCCATAGGGCTGGGCGGATTGCCCGCTCGCCATAACATAGGCCGGAATGTCCCGCAATACAATGCTGCCACCGGCGCTCATAGCATGGGCGCCGATATGGCAGAACTGATGAACCAGGGTTCCTCCGCCAATCACCACCCAGTCACCAATATGGACATGGCCGCCAAGCGTGGCATTATTGGCCAGCACCAGATTGCTACCCAGCACGCAGTCATGGGCCACATGAACATACGCCATGAGCAGATTGTTGCTGCCAATGACGGTTTCACCCTTGTCCTGGGAGGTTCCGCGATGAATGGTGCAGTTTTCCCGTATGGTGTTGTTATCACCGATGATCAGACGGGTCTTTTCACCGCGGTATTTCTTGTCCTGGCACGCTTCGCCGACACTGGCAAACTGAAAAATCTCGTTGTTCTTGCCAATGTGGGTCGGTCCCTTGACCACGACGTGGGAATGGATAACCGTGCCGGACTCAATTTCCACATCCGGGCCGATCAGAGTCCAGGGCCCAATTTCTACATCCTCGGCAATCCGTGCGGAAGGATCAACTATCGCTTGGGGATGGATCGCCATCAAATATCTCTCTCAGCATTCACAATTTCGGCTTCGCACACCAGCTCGTCATCGACCAGCGCACGACAATCAAACTTTAGCAGACCGCGCTTATCCAGCACGAACGTCGCCTCCATCATCAGGCGATCTCCCGGCACCACGGGCTTACGAAAACGGGCACGATTGACGCCGGCCAAATAGCACATGGCCCCATCACTCGGCTTCTTGTCATGGGTAATAAAGCCGAGGATGCCCGCCAGCTGCGCCATCGCTTCCAGAATCATCACCCCGGGCATGATCGGGTTATTCGGAAAATGCCCGGTAAAATATGGCTCGTTCACGGTGACATTCTTGTAGCCACGGATCGAATGCCCCTTTTCGACCGAAACCACCCGATCCACCAACAGAAACGGGTAACGATGGGGTAAGTACTCACGTATTTCTTGCATATCCATCATTGGGATGGGCCTCAGGTATCGGATGAGCCGCCTTTCTCCAGCCGGCGCAGACGACGGGATAGATCATCGAGCTGGCGGAAGCGAGCGGCATTTTTTCGCCAACTGGCATTCCGGTCAACGGGAATACCGGAAGAATAAACACCCGGCTCCTTCAGGTTGTGTGTCACCATGGACATACCAGTAATCTGCACCCGGTCGGTAATCTCGAGATGACCCGCGATGCCCACGGCGCCAGCAATGATGCAGTAACGCCCAATCCGGGTGCTACCGGAAATACCGGTGCAGGCGGCAATCGCCGTATGGGCGCCGATGCGGACGTTGTGGGCGATCTGAATCTGGTTGTCGAGAATGACCCCCTCCTCGATCACGGTGTCGTCCAGGGCACCCCGGTCGATGGTGGTACAAGCGCCAATCACCACGTCGTCACCGATGACCACGCCACCGATTTGCGCGATGCGCTCCCAACGTCCGGCCTGATTGGCGAAACCAAATCCATCGGCGCCGATCACGGTACCGCTGTGGACCATCACCCGCGCACCTAGCGCCACCCCGTGGTATATGGTCACGTTGGGATAAATGCGACAGCCCGCACCGATGATGGAATCCTCTCCCACATAGGCGTTGCCGCCAATCCAGGCGTCTTCGCCAATCACCGCGCCCGCCGCGATGACCGCGCCCGCTGCGATCCGGGCCGAAGCTGCCACCTGTGCCCGGGGATCGACAAAGGCCTGGGGATGAACCCCGGCTTCGTTCTCGGGCAGGTACTCGAACACCTTGCTGAGACGGGCATAGCCGGCGTAGGGATTATCGAGGATCACCGCATCCACGGGACAGGCGCCCGCTTCCGCTTCGCGCAGGATAACGGCGCCCGCGGTAGTCGAGGCCAGGTACTTGGCATAGGTGGAGTTGGCCAGAAAACTGATGTCATCCGGCCCCGCATTCTGCAAGGTATGAATACCCCGAATCACACGGGTTGCGTCCCCCTGCAAGCGAGCGCCCAGTAGCGTTGCTACCTCACCCAGGGTCAAAACCGTTTGTTTTTTCATGTTGATCAAGAACTGTTTGTGTCAATTGTCCGGAACCGACTACTGCCGGTTCAGGATGTCGATCAGTTTAGTCGTATAGTCCAGCGCCTGATCCGTGTAGAGAGTGGCCTCACGGGGCAGAATCAGTTGCAGCTTCTCGCTCTTGACGATTTCTTCCAGAGCCTTATCCATTTTTGGCTTGGAGTCCTGGATAAACGACTGTTTGCGCTTGGCAACGGTGCTCTCGAAGCGGTTCTTCAGATAATTGAATTCCTGAACCCGTTCATCAAATTCCGTCGACAACTTGTTGCGCTCGGACTCGCTCAGAATCGCCGCATCCTTGTTCAGTCGATCCTGTAGCTTCTGCGCCTCGGTACCAACCGAGCGGATCTTATCCTCGTCATCCTTGAATTCCTTTTGCAGCTTGTCGCTAAAGGTTTTCGCCGCATTGGATGCAAACAGTGCCGCACGTACATCGACAACGCCAAGCTTGACCTCGGCCGCAGCCAATCCACTCCAGCACAGACAGGCCATCAGTAACGCTACAATCTTCTTCATCTATTTAGCTCCTACGCCTTGATCCATTCGGATTCATTGCTCTACGAAATTAACGATCCCCCTGCCCGATTACGGCAGCGAGTCCTCAAACCACAAATCTTGCTGATTGCCGGCAAACCAATCTAAAAGGGCCTGACCACCGGCGGCCGCCCCTCGACGTCAGGTTAAAACGTTTGTCCCAGGGAGAACTGGAAGAATTGAGTATCGTCGCCGGACTGGTTGTTAAACGCCTTCGCCAGACTGAACGAGAGCGGTCCAATTGGTGTAATCCAGGTAAATCCGACGCCCGCGGAGAGACGGATTTCCGAGAAGTCGGGATCATACCCCCGCGCCGTGTCGAATACTTGCCCACCGTCGATGAAGAAGCTCGAGCGCATGGAGCGCTGGTCCTTGACGAAAGGTAGCGGGAAAATCAGTTCGGCGCTGGTGACCACCAGCAGGTTGCCTCCCAGAGGATCGTCATCCGCCGTACTGCCGGGAGCCGGTGTGCCGGGCAGTCCCAGGGAGTTCGCCTCATAACCCCGCACCGAGGCAAAACCACCCGCATAATAGTTCTCAAAGAACGGCAGCTGGGGGCTATCACCATAGCCTTCGCCATAGCCGACTTCGCCGCGCAGGCGCAAGACCCAGCTATCCATGACATCGATGGGCTTGTAGTAATTGATGTTGTACTCGAGCTTATAGAATTCGGTATCGCTGATACTGGGGATCGCAACGTCAAGATCAATGCGCTGTGCAAGTCCACGGGTCGGGAACACACCCCGATTCAACGTCGAGCGGTTCCAGCCACCGGTGAAGGAAAAGACATTGAAGTCGTCACCTTCCTGCTCGACGAAATTCAGAATTTCCAGCACCGGATCGAATCCGATCTTAATGCGCGTACTGGAATAACCAAGGCCAAACGACAGGCGACTGAAGTTATCGATGGGATAGCCGAAGTTAACCCCACCACCAAATACGTCGGTACTGTAATCGGCTACATCTTCTTTGTCGTAGTCCGTTTCTCGATAGAACAGATTGAAGCCGCGACTGACGCCGTCCACCGTGAAATAGGGATTGTAATAGGACAAGTTCGCGCTCTTCAGCGACTTACTGCGATTGACCCCAAAGGCCACCCGCCGCCCTGAGCCGAAAAAGTTGTTCTCGCTGACATTGGCGCCAATGATAAAGCCACTGTTCTGGGAGAAGCCCAGACTGGCGGATAGGCTGCCCGTCGGCTGCTCTTCAACGCTGTAAATGACGTCAATCTGATCATTGGTACCAGGGACCGCCGGGGTTTCCACGGACACCCCTTTAAAAAAGCCCAGCCGCTCCAGTCGCGCCCGCGATGCCTCAATGGCGTCAGTTGACGCGGCGGCCCCTTCCGTCTGCCGCATTTCCTGCCTCAGCACCTCATCACTGGTGGAGATATTGCCACGAAATCCAATACGGCGAACGTAAGTCCGGCGCCCGGGCTCCACGTAGAAGGTCACCGTGGCCGTGTTGTCGTCATGGGGCTCTGGAATGGCATTGACGTTGGCAAAGGTATAACCCTCCACGCCCAATCGATTACCGATGGCGTCGGACGTATAGGTCAGCAACTGGCGGGAAAAGGTCTGGCCAGACTTGACCAATATCAGCTTGCGCAACTCATCTTCCGGGACGATCAGATCGCCACGCAGTTGCACATCACGAATTTTGTACTGGGGTCCTTCCGTCACGTTAGCGGTGACAAAAACCTGCTCCTTGTCAGGCGAAATGGAGACCTGCGTCGACTCCATGGTGAATTTGAGGTAACCGCGATCCAGATAATAGGAACGAATCCGTTCCAGATCCCCGCTCAACTTTTCACGGGAGTACTTGTCATCGGACGTAATGAAGGAAAACATGCCCGGCGTTTTCAGCTCCATCAGGTCCCGCAGGTCCTCATTGGAAATCGCCTCATTGCCGACAAAGTTGATGTGACGGATAGACGCGACCGAACCCTCTTTAATGTCGATCTTGAGCGCCACCCGGTTACGGGCCTGCTCTTCCACGCTCACGTCGATGGCGGCGTTGTAGCGGCCCTGAGCCACATAGGTCCGCAAGATCTCAGTCTGCAGCCGCTCCAGTGTCATGCGCTGGAAAACCTGGCCTTCCGCCAGCCCCGCCGCCCGCAAGCCACTGAGCAGGTCTTCGGTCTGAATTGCGGTATTGCCCTCAATATCGATACTGCTGATGGAAGGACGCTCCTCCACCGTCACCACGAGTATCGCTTCCTCGCGACCCAGCTGAATGTCGGTAAAGAATCCGGTGCGAAACAGGGTCCGGGTCGCTGCCGCCAACCGCGCAGCATCCACCTGATCGCCGACGCTGATCGGGAAGGCACTGAACACCGAGCCCGCCGATACCCTCTGCAAGCCTTCGACCCGGATGTCCGAAACGATAAATTCAGTCTCAGCCGCGCGAGCGACGGACGACAAGCTGAGCTGAACCAGCCCCACACATAACAACCAAACCCACAAACGCTTCATGCAGTGCTCTTGTCTCTTGCATTGTAGTGCCGAGGTACGTTCCGACAGACCATTTCATCCGCGGCCCATGTCAGCCACGGAATGGCCTGGTCAGAACATATACTTCCGACAGTCTTGTTGTGCGGCTAAACCCCGCCCTGGACAGGATTTCCAGTCAGAGCCGCGCAAGGTCGTTATAAAACGCCACCAGCATAATCATCATGATGAGGGTGACGCCAATCTTCAGGCCCAGAACCTGGCTCGCTTCCGATAACGCACGGCCCCGGACCAGTTCCACGACGTAATACAACAGATGTCCGCCATCCAACACCGGAATTGGCAGAAGATTCAAAACCCCCAGACTAATGCTGAGGTAGGCGAGAAATGTCAGGAAGCTCTCAATGCCATAACTGGCGGATTGCCCCGCAGCCTGGGCGATCGTAACCGGGCCACTGAGATTCTTGACGGAAATGTCGCCAAACAACATCTTCTTGATCGACGCGAAAATCATCCCGATCATCTCGCCAGTACGATCCAACGCCTGGACGACCGCTTCCCCCGGACCGTACTGAATCTTCCGCAGAAGCCAGTTGGGAGGCTCCACAGGGACCACGCCGGCACCGATAAAGCCGTGGCTACCATCAGCTTCCTCGCGTTCGCCCGGCGTGACCTGGGTCCGGCGCTTATTGCCCGCGCGCTCGAACTCGACACTGAGCGCCTGTCCGGGCGAGGCTCGTACCACCTCGACAAAGGCAAGCCAATCCTCGACGGGCTCATCATTCACCGCCAGAATGCGATCACCCGGAGCTAATCCCGCGCGCTGCGCCGGCGCATCCGGCACCACCTCTTGCAACACGGCTGGAATTACCGGCCGATACGGCGCCATGCCCAAGGCCGCCAAGGGATCCGGTGCTTCCTCACCCACCAGCCAGCGCTTGATCGGGATTTGAACCTGGCGCTCAACACCGCCCCGGGCGCTTGCATCGGTAGCCCGGGTCCGCAGTTCAATCGCACCGGTATTGCCAAGACGATCCAGCAGGCGCAGATGCACGGATGACCAGTCCAGAGTCTCCTTGCCATCGACCGCCAGGATCTCCTCGCCTTCCCTCAGTCCTGCCAGTGCAGCCGGAGATTCCTCGGCAACCGGTCCGACCACAGGGGCAACGGTTTGCACCCCCCAGACAAACATGGCCCAGTAAGCGAGAATGGCGAACAGGAAATTGGCCAGGGGGCCGGCTGAAACAATGGCTATCCGCTGCAATACCGGCTTCTGGTTGAAGGCTTCGTGACGCAGCTCCGGCGCCACCTCCCCCTCACGCTCATCCAGCATCTTGACGTAGCCGCCAAGCGGGAGCGCCGCCACCACGTATTCCGTGCCGTTCTTACCGTTCCAACGGAACAGGGGCTTACCGAAGCCCACGGAGAAACGCAACACCCGCACGCCACAGCGTCGGGCAACCCAGTAGTGGCCGTATTCATGGATGGTCACCAGGATACCCAGCGTGACCACAAGCGCTAAAATCGTCTGTAACACGTCCATCAACTAATCTCGGTTCCGCGTTTTTACTTACCCGTGCGCAGGCTACAAAAGCCAGCTGTCGATTGGACAACAACAAGGGCTGGCGGTTCGCCAGCATATATTGAAGCCGACGTTTATGCGACTCCAGCGGCCAATAACCGATGCGCCAGTTCGCGCGCCTGACGATCCGCCTCCAGCACAATTTCAACAGAATCCGCAGGACCCGCCACCAGCCGTGATAGCACTTCCTCAATCAGATGGGGAATCTGATCAAACCGCAGTTCACGCTCCAGAAATGCCGCGACGGCTACTTCGTTCGCGGCATTCAACATCGCCGCCGTCGTCCCGCCTGCGGAAAACGCCTGGGCCGCCAGGCGCAAACAGGGAAACCGCCGCTCATCTGGGCGCTCAAAATGTAATGCGCCAATTTGAAACAGATCCACCATGCCAACACCGGAATCGATACGTTCCGGCCAGGACAGCCCCAGGGCGATCGGTGTGCGCATGTCGGGGTTGCCCAGCTGGGCCAGAACGCTGCCGTCACGATATTCGACCAGGGAATGAATGACGCTCTCGGGATGAATATGGACATCGATGAGTTCAGGGCGGGCATCGAACAACCAGCAAGCCTCGATCAGCTCCAGCCCTTTATTCATCATGGTCGCGGAATCAACGGAAATCTTGCGCCCCATGCTCCAATTGGGATGGCGGCAGGCCTGGTCCGGCGTAATAGCGGCAAACTGCTCCAGCGGCAAGGTCCGGAATGGTCCGCCGGATGCGGTCAGCATGATGCGCCGCACGCCGAGGCGCTGTAAGGCAGATGCCCCATCCTGACCGAGCGTCAGGCCGGGGATGCATTGGAAGATGGCATTGTGTTCGCTATCGATCGGTAACAACTCGGCACCGGAACGTCGCACCGCCGACATAAAGAGCTCGCCCGACATCACCAGCGCCTCCTTGTTTGCCAGCAACACCCGCTTGCCCTGGCGCACCGCGCTTAACGTCGACTCGAGGCCTGCGGCTCCGACGATCGCCGCCATGACGTAATCCACATCGGCATGCGCGGCCACCTCACTCAGAGCATCCGCCCCCACCAGCACTTCGGTGGCACAGCCGTTAGCGGCCAAGGCCCGCTGCAGACAGAGCGCCGCCGCCGCGTCCACCAGTACCGCATAGCGCGGACAGAACGCGAGGCATTGCTCCAGAAGCTTTTCATTGCTGCGCTGCGCAGCCAGGGCAAACACCTGGTAACGCTCGGGATGTCGCGCAATCACATCCAGCGTGCTGACACCAATGGAGCCGGTTGAACCCAGTACGGTAACCTGCTTTGGCCATTGCGCAACCGGTGCTCCGGCAACCGGCTCGGCCATTGCGTTCGGCGTTTTCATCAGATCAGCTCTATCATCAGGTCCGCTCTATCATCAGGTCCGCTCTATCATCAGCTCAGCCAGCCCAGTGCAGACGCCAGCACGGTGAACACCGGCACGGCGGCCGTGATACTGTCGACCCGATCCAGGATACCGCCATGGCCAGGTAATAACTGGCTGCTATCCTTCACACCACGGATCCGCTTGACCATGCTTTCGCAGAGATCGCCGATCACTGAGATCCAGGCCGTCAACAGGGTCAGTCCAACCAGCGACATGATTTTTACCGGGCTCGCACCCAGCAGCAATCCCACCACCAGTGCCAGCAGGGTCACGGCCACCCAGCCACCGTATACGCCAGCCCAGGACTTGCCCGGACTAACATTGGGGGCAAGCTTCTTGTGACCCCAGGCACGACCGGCGAAATAGGCACCGATATCCGCCGCCCACACCACGAAGAACACATAGAGGATGATCCAGCTACCGGACAGGGGCGCACCAACTACCTGGCTGCCATGCAAACGCACCAGACCAACCCAGGTCGGCACGAGAATCAGGATCCCCATGAAGGCCCGTGCGCCGGCGCTTTGCCAGATGCGGGCACGATTGGGATACATCATGACCAACATCAGCGCCCATAACCACCAAAGCACCGCGGGCGCCAGAATAAATCCCGGACGCACGTCCGATGCCAGATATAACAGGACACCGACACCGGCAGCATAGCCAATGCGCAATGGCTGGGAGGTCCAACTGGAAAGATCCGCCCACTCCCAGGCAGCCAGCACCACGATGGCACCGATAAACCAACTGAAAGCGGCCGTACTCAGCCCAAAGACACCCGATACCACCAATGGCGCCAGAATCAGCGCCGTAATAATCCGTTGTTTAAGCACCCTAGACCTTCGCTTCTAATTGTTCGTCGGTTTGTCCAAAACGGCGCTGGCGGCGACCATAGTCATCCAGCGCCCGGGTCATGGCGCCCTGCTTGAAGTCCGGCCAGAATTCGCTGGCAAAGTAGAACTCCGTGTAGGCAAATTGCCACAGTAAAAAATTGCTGATCCGCTGCTCGCCCGCAGTCCGGATGCAGAGGTCCGGCATGGGCAGATCACCGAGGCTGATTTCTGCCTGGATCATCTCCTCGGTAATATCCTCCGGACGCAGTTGCCCGGCTGCCACTCGGGCTGCCAGCTTGCGCGTGGCCTGGGTGATATCCCATTGTCCACCGTAATTAACCGCAACCGTCAGAGTCATGCCGGTATTGTTGGCGGTTAATACTTCAGCCTCCTCCATGTGCTCCTGCAGTAACGGGGAGAAACGGGAGCGATCACCAATGATCCGCAACCGGATATTGTTGCGGTGTAACTTACGCACTTCCCGCCGCAGAGCGACCAGGAATAAGCGCATCAAGGCACCGACTTCGGCTTCCGGACGGCGCCAGTTCTCACTGCTGAAGGCAAACAGGGTCAGCACTTCGATGCGATTGAGTGCGCAGGTTTCAACGACCGCGCGCACAGCGTCGAGCCCGGCCTTGTGGCCGGCCACGCCTGGCAGGCCCTTCTGGCGCGCCCAACGATTATTGCCATCCATGATGATGGCAACATGCCGGGGGCGAGAGGTGGCCGCGAGAGGAATGAGGGATGAAACCATAGGATTTGTGCTACCCGGAAAACCCCGGTGTCGCTGAACACCGGAGTTGAGGAGACCCTCTGTGGTTTAAACCGCCATCAGGTCGGATTCTTTTTCCGCCAGCATCTTGTCGATATCGGCAACGTAACGATCCGTCAGCTTCTGCACGTCATCAACAGCGCGCCGCTCTTCGTCCTCGGAGATGGTCTTTTCCTTAAGCAAATCCTTCAGATCGTTATTCGCATCGCGACGAATATTCCGAACGGACACACGGGCGTTCTCCGACTCATGACGCGCCTGTTTCACCATGTCACGGCGAGTTTCCTCTGTCAGGGCCGGCATCGGTACCCGGATGAGGTCGCCCGACGTCGAGGGATTCAACCCAAGGTCGGATTTCATGATGGCCTTTTCAATGGCGGGAACCAGGCTTTTCTCCCAGGCATTGATTGCCAGGGTACGGGCATCCTCAACCACAACGTTGGCTACCTGGGTCAGGGGGGTATCGGTGCCATAGTACGGCACCATGACACTGTTCAGAATACTGGGATGGGCACGGCCCGTCCGAATCTTGCTGAAGGCCGTCTGTAACGCCTCCAGGCTTTTCTTCATGCGACTTTCGCTGTCTTTCTTGATGTCGTTAATCACGGCTTCATCCTCGCTCGATCAAAGTGCCTTCTTCTTTTCCCACCACGATATTGGTCAGCGCACCTGGCTTGTTCATATTGAACACACGAACCGGCATGTTATGGTCACGACAGAGGCAGATCGCCGTCAGATCCATGACGCCTAACTGCTTTGACAGCACCTCGTCGTAGGTCAGACGATCATATTTAACGGCAGTCGGATCTTTCACCGGATCCGCGGAGTAAACACCGTCAACCTTGGTTGCCTTGAGGACGATATCCGCCTCAATCTCGATGCCCCGCAGACAGGCCGCCGAATCCGTCGTAAAGAAGGGATTGCCGGTCCCGGCACTGAAGATGACCACGTCGCCATCCTTTAAATCGCGAAGTGCCCGTCGGCGATCATAGTGCTCGACAATACCACTCATGGGAATCGCGGACATTACCCGCGTCGAGATATTTGAACGCTCCAGCGCATCGCGCAGGGCCAGGCTGTTCATGACAGTCGCCAGCATCCCCATATGGTCACCGGTGACCCGATCCATGCCCGCAGCGTTGAGCGCGGCACCCCGAAACAGATTGCCACCGCCAATGACAAGCCCCACCTGCACGCCAATCCCTATCAACTGGCCGATTTCCAGCGCCATGCGATTCAGCACTTTCGGGTCGATGCCGAAGCTCTCGTCCCCAATCAGGGCTTCTCCGCTCAGCTTGAGAAGCACACGTTTATAGGTTGGCTGATTATGGGCTATCACGGGCATAGGTCTCTCTCGTACTGACGCAGACCGGCTGAAGACTCAATCTCGCTCGGCACAGAACCTTTGTGCCCGCGGCGGAACAGCCTGACAACCAGACGCGTCGAACTGTTTCTGGCAAACCGAACTCTTTGTGATAAACCGAGCTCTTTCTGACAAAGCGCTGTCTGGCTGACGAACCCAGGTCTTTCTGACAAACCAAGGTCCTTCTGACAAAACGGCGTCTTTTTGACAAGCGATGCTCGGCAAATTTCCGCAGAGCGACAGCGCGGTGACCCAGGCTCAAACAGCCCAGGCCACGCTCGCCCTTACGAACGGGCCTTATCGACCCTTCAACTGCGCTGCAACTTCCGCGGCGAAGTCTACTTCCTTCTTCTCGATCCCTTCACCCACTTCAAAGCGGACAAACGTCACCACGTCAGCGCTCTTGCTCTTGGCCAGTGCACCGACGGTTTGATCCGGGTTCTTGACGAAAGGCTGATCCAGCAGGCTGTTTTCCTTCAGGAACTTGTTGATCCGGCCACCGATCATTTTCTCGACGATCTCAGAAGGCTTGCCAGCCATATCGGGCTGTGCACGGATGATTTCCTTTTCCTTCTCGATCACTTCCGCCGGCATATCATCGGCGCGCACGACGCGGGGATTGACCGCAGTCACGTGCATGGCGATATCACGGGCCAACTCACCATCCGCAGCGGTCAGTGAAACCAGTGTCGCGATACGGTTGTTGGAGTGGACATAGCCATCCACAACAGGCGCGTCCAGCACAACGGCACGACGCACGCCAATGTTTTCGCCGATTTTCTGCACCAGCGCTTCACGGCGGCTTTCCAGCTCACCTTCCATCAGCTTGGCAATATCGCCTTGCTTGCTTTCGTACGCCTTATTCAGCACTGCCTGCACGAATTCCAGGAAGTTAGAGTCACGGGCCACGAAATCGGTTTCCGAATTCACTTCAACCAGCACACCGTAGCTGTTGTCATCGGCAACGCGAATCTGGACCACGCCTTCCGCCGCTGTACGGCCGGCTTTCTTGGCGGCTTTCAGACCGGAAGACTTGCGCAGGTCATCAATGGCTTTTTCGATATCGCCGCCTGCCTCGGTCAGAGCCTTTTTGCACTCCATCATGCCCAGACCTGTGCGATCCCGCAGCTCCTTAACCATGGATGCAGAAATTTCTGCCATTTCTCGTTCCTCTCGTAAGTCGTATTAAATTCCGTGCCGATCCAGCCTTCGTTGTCTCAACAAGCCTTTGCTGTTTCAAAACGTGCCGGTCGACCTAAAAAAGGGGGGGCGTAGCCCCCACTTTTCAAAACCTGATCAGCCAGACCGTCGGGCGGTGCAACGCGCCCCGAACCGGTCGGCCGTGGAGACCTGCTTAGCCTGCCGCTTCTTCGCTGCCAGCCGCTTCGTCAGCAACTTCGACGAACTCGTCAGCACTGCCCGCAACAGAAGAACCTTCCAGGCAGGAATCCGCCATGGCTTTTACATAGATCTGAATGGCGCGAATCGCGTCATCGTTACCAGGGATAACAATATCAACACCATCTGGATCACTGTTGGTATCGACCACGCCGATCACGGGGATACCCAGCTTGTTAGCTTCCTGGATAGCAATGCGCTCATGATCCACACCGATCACGAACAATGCATCAGGCAGTCCGCCCATATCCTTGATCCCACCAATGCTACGCTCGAGCTTTTCCATCTCGCGGGTACGCAGCAGACCTTCTTTCTTGGTGAGCTTATCGAAGGTGCCATCCTGCATTTGGGCTTCCAGCTCGCGGTAGCGGCGGATAGACTGACGGATGGTCTTATAGTTGGTCAGCATGCCGCCCAACCAGCGATGGTTGACGTAGGGCATACCAGCGCGGGACGCTTCTTCCTGGATGATTTTACTAGCCGCACGCTTGGTGCCAACGAACAGAACCTTGTTTTTCTTTTCCGCCAGGTTCTTAACGACGCGCATGGCTTCGTTCAGAGCCGGAACGGTGTGTTCCAGGTTGATAATGTGAATCTTGTTACGGGCACCGAAAATGTACTTACGCATTTTCGGGTTCCAGTAACGGGTTTGGTGACCAAAATGTACACCTGCCTTCAGCAGGTCACGCATCATAACTTCAGCCATGAGATACCTTTATCTTTTGCTGGGTTAAACCTCCACACATCCAAGACCCCAAACCAGTTACGGCACCCAAGGACTTGTTGGCGATGTGTGTGTGTATTGACCGTAAAAACCTGAACTTCAGGTCCACGGCATTGCTGCCTTCATGGCGGTTGCCAATTCCGGCGCGCGCTTTATATCACAACGGCCGTTAATTATAAAGTGCCAGGCACGGAAGCGGCCAGCAGGCAAAGCCGTTTTAACCACCTCGCAATGGCGTTAGAATTATCCACCAAGAAAGCGGCCAATCACACAGACAGCACACTCACACAGACAGCACAATCACATAGACAGTAAGTAGCGATCATGAACGTAACCATTAAGACTCCCGAAGAAATCGAATGCATGCGCGTTGCTGGCCGCCTGGCCGCCGAGGTGCTGGAGATGATCGGCGAACATGTGAAGCCCGGCG
>CAYXVO010000031.1:0-6672 GCA_964467875.1 uncultured Pseudomonadales bacterium
CTCCCTTGACGGGAGAGGGTGGGGGAGAGGGTGAAAGCATGCAGACTCCGTGTTTTAAGCGGCGCCGCCGCTACCCCCTCTCCCTAGCCCACTCCCGCGAGGGGAGAGGGAATTACTTCTTACATAATCTGAGAGATATGAGTGTGGATCAGCCCGCCGCTTCATCCTCACGCCGGTGGCGCTTCTCCAGATGTCGATGGCGACCACAGGTGCCACACAGCGAACCCTCCGGCAAACGATATTTCAGGCAACACCCGTGGCGGCGGGGACGCCAGACCTGGCTGCCGTCGCCCTGCCCTGTTAGCTCCCAGTCCATAAAACGACGCAGGCGCGGTTCAAACTGATCCAGGTAAGCCGTCGCGGCCTGGGCCAGTGGCTCCGAATCGGAATCCGACACCCGCTTCAGCAGTTGGCTCCAGGGACGCACCAACGCCAGCGCGCCGCTGCTCCAGTAAGACCCGTTACTGACCCGAAGCTCCGTATGAAACAA
Source organism: uncultured Pseudomonadales bacterium (assembly GCA_964467875.1). GTDB lineage: Bacteria > Pseudomonadota > Gammaproteobacteria > Pseudomonadales > Oleiphilaceae > JAEZAA01. The sequence continues at coordinate 491 of CAYXVO010000031.1, forward strand.
ACCATGCAGATCATTCATCAATTGATTGAAGCTGGCGATGAATGACTGGGACTGCTCGCCTAAACCCCCAGCCGCGGCGCCATCGGCCAAATCCTGCGCGTACGCCAGATCCACCATACCTTTCTGCTCGGACCAGCGGGCGAACAGGAGTGCCGGCGTTAATGGAGGCAGCTTTTGTTCGAGCAGTGACTGCAGAATCAGCGTGTAAAGCACATCCAGACACAAGCGCTTGAATACCTGGGAGGCACTGACCCGCACATCGGGCGCGCCTTGCGCCTGGGTTTCCCTATCCAGCCACTGGCGCAGGGTTTGCGAATCCTGCGCCAGTGCATCCAAGGACTGCCAACCCTGATCAAGACGCTGCTCCGCCGACACTACCGGTACAGCTTCCTGTAGCTTGCGCAGCCATTTGTCGCGTAGTTCAGGATTGGCGGGCAGAACCTGCTCCAACAGCGGATGGGGCATGGACAGTTACTCCGGGTGATTAACTCAGGCTATATGCATTGCGCAAAGCGTACACCGAACGCCCAAGCGGCACTAGACGCCGGTGTAGCGTTCGGTTCGTCATTCCAGCTCGTTCGCATCCAGGCTGGTCAGAATTGCCGCTCAGGTGCGCAGCACCTTCATGGCCTCGGCCCAACGCGCCAGTTCATCTAGCGTATCTCGGGTGCTTTTTTCATGCTGCGCATCCGCGCGGAACAGTCCCTGATCATCGGGCTACTCGCCGGCCGAAGCTTCCAGCGGGTGCAAAACAGCGCCACCAATAACAGTAGCTCGGCCAGGTCCCCGCCATAGTACATCAGTTGCGCGGCCGCCTCGATCTCCCCCGGGTCATGGCCGGCGCCACGGGGCCAGCCGTAGGCATACATGAGTTTTGCCAGCAGGGAATGGGCGGCAATGGAGAGAAACAGTATGAATAGCCGCGACCAAAACCCGGGGCGGTGAGGTCCGGGATCCGGACCCGCGATGGCCCAGGTGAACAGGCAGCCGGCGATGACAAAGTGGAGATGCACTAATACATGCACCACCGGGTTGCTCAGGCTCAGGACATAAAGTGGCGTCAGGTACAGAACATACATGCCACCCACATTGAGCAACAAGGCTGTGACGGGATGACTCAGCACCGCGATGCTCGGCAGACGCAGCACGCGCACCAGAGCCCGGCCGGCAGACACCGGTAAGGTACGCACTGCCAGAGTCACTGGTGCGGCCAACACCAGGGCCAGCGGCGCGAACATGCCCATCAGCAGGTGCTGGATCATATGCCCCTGCAGGCTGTCATGAGCCAGAACTGCCACAGGCGGAGCCAACGATATGATGAGAAGCAGAATTCCGGTGATAAACCCTAAGGTGCGCCAGTAACTCCAATGACGCCCACGCAGGAATTGGTCGAAGGCAGCACCGCAATAAACCACCAGCACCATCAGCAACGGCACCAGCCAGAATAGCTGCGCAGGATTCCAGTGAGGTGAATGAGCGGGCGAAATCACCTGATCACCCGATGATCATTCCGACAGCCGCGAACGCCGGGCATGCATGAGCAGCACCAGACCAATCAGAATCAGCAACGCGCCAAATGCGTTCCAGGCCACGTCATAGGGCAAGATATTGTCCACGCCATAGCGGATCTGGTGTAGCCGCAGAACCTTGTGGTTGATCAGGCCATCGAATACCTGGAAGATTCCCGCGCCCAGAAATGCACCGGACCAGGCCCAGAGGGGAATCAGGTTGCCACTGCGGCGCTGGACGGAAAACAGGAAAAATCCCGTTACCAACGCAACCAGTTCCGCCGAATGCAGCAGGCCATCGGACACCAAGCCAATGAATGGCGTGGCTCGGTCATAAAAATGGTGCCAGGCCAGTAGCTGGTGAAAGATGATTTCATCCACCGCCGCCATCAAACCTGCACCAATGAGAAACGCCGACCAGAACGAACGGCGCCAGGCATGAGCCTCAACCCGGGACCATTGCACCGGACTCATGATGGCGTCTGCCAATGTTGTCTGGGTGCCGGATGCCGTCGCACCATTAAACCTGCCCTCCCTGGCCCGTCTTCCCTGAAGCGCTCATGCACTCCGGCCAGTGCCGCAAAACCAGCATGACTCAGACAGCAATGACTCCAGTTCGTCGTTATAGGCTAAGGATAATGTTGATCCACAATCCGAAACCAATGCAGGCATTAGTGGAGGAGCGCGACCGGCTATCCTGGTGCGCATAAATGATGACCGTGTCAGAATGTGGAATCTAAAATCTTGCCCGCTTGCACCTAGCGGTGCGCGGCCATTCAATCGCAGCCATCCATGGAGAGGCGATCATGGTGACACGGTTTCTCGTTACGCTGGCCCTCTGCATCCCCCTATTCGCCGACGCTGACATCTATCGATGCATTTCAGCGAGCGGCACCGTGACCTTCACGGACCAGCCATGTACGGGTGGCAAGCGAGTCGAGATTCAGGATCAACGGGTCGGAAGCAGGATCGCCACCGATGACATGGTTTCCCTGAGCGCGACGCTCGCCCATGATCGACAGATTGCAGAACTCAAGCGGGATATCCGCGCCCGAGCGGACACAGTCGCTGAGCTGCGCCGATCCATGCGCGAGGACCTGGCGGAGCTACAACGCCTGCAAAATCTTCCCTCGCCAATTCATGACGGCGTTTTCTGGGAACAACTGCTCTCCCAAAAGCAGCAGGTTACCGTACAGAAGTATGAAGCGCTGATCCGGTCCGAACAGAAGCAGATCGACCACAGGGTCGAGCGACTCGAAGGAACTTATAGAGATGAGATGGTGCCGGGAACAGGAATCGAACCTGCGACCTATTGATTACGAATCAATTGCTCTACCGACTGAGCTATCCCGGCACGGCTCGCGCATTATAATTATTTGCCCCGCTCCACTCAACAGCTCCCGAACCGATCATCCCGCCTCACAACACCCAGTTCAAAAAAGCCTGATAGAACAAGCGAATTTGAATTTTTGGGCTACGCTTTCCTTGCCTCCCGCATCATTACAATGAGTCATCAGGCAGCCACCTGGTTTCGACGAGAACCACTCATGAAACATCGCCGCACCTCATTTCCCGATGGTTTCAATACGGATCGCTTGCCGGCCCTACCCCATGTCCTGCTCCAAATTATTCGCCTGTGCCGCAAGCCAGACCTGAATCTGCATCGCCTAGCCGACGCCATCAACCGGGATGTAATTCTGGCCGGGCGTGTGGTGGCGGCTGCCAATGCCGCTTATTACAACAGCCCTGACAAGGTCACCAACGTGGAGCGCGCCCTGCTGGTATTGGGTTCCGACACCATTAAGACGCTGGTGATCACCCTCTCCGTCAAGCAGGTGTTTGAGCGCTTTCCCGGTTTACCTGAAGCATTCCTGGCCGAATTCTGGCGACGTTCGCTAACCGCCGCGCTGCTGGCGAAGTCGCTGGCGGCCCTGAGTGGCTACCCCAACGGCGAAGAGGCCTACTTTGCGGCCCTGTTGCATCGCACGGGCGAGCTCGTCCTCAGCGTCCTGTATGGCTCGGATTTCTTTCACTTGAAACAGGATGTGCTGGACGAGCGTGACCAGGTAGCCCAGGAAAACAGCCGATTCGGCCTCGACCACCTCACGGCTAGCATGCTGTTGGCCGTGCATTGGGGGCTGGATTCGGAGCTGATAGAGGCACTTGAACAGGTGGCGAGTCCCACCACGCCCATTGCAGACATGCCACTGCTCGCGCGCCTGGTATACGGTGCGCGGGAACTGAGCCTGAACCGCGCGCCCTGCGAGCAACAACTTTTAAAGATCGACGAACTGTTTGGACTGATGCCGCCACTGATCGCGGAACTGTGCAAACTTGCCGACACCAAGGTCGAACACCTGGCCCGCAGCTTGCAAATTCACGTGGAGGACAGCCTGCGACGGAAACGACAGGAGCTGGCCGAGGAACTGGAAATAATTAGCCTGCTGCAGAGCACACGAGCCCATCTGTTCAGTGCACAGGCCGAAGGGAATATCCTGCTGCCTTTGCGACAGGCGGCCGCTATTCTGTTCAAGGCTTCCAGCTCTCTGGTTTTCGTTGCTGAGCCTTCCAGCAACACACTAGTATGCGAGCCACAACCTTTTCGGCCGGGACTGGAGTTTCGGGTTCCGCTTCAACCGGGCAATAACCTGGTGGCGGACGCCTTCCTGAGGCGAGAACTCACCAGCTGGTGGCCAAACCAGGAAAATCAGCCTGTGCTCTGGGCAGATCAGCAAGTGCTGGCCCTGCTACAGACACCAGGCCTGGTGTGCCTCCCCCTGACCCACGCCGATACGACCCAAAGCGTTCTGGTGCTGGGTCTGCAGTTCAATCTGACCCGCGAACAACATCGACTGATGACCCTGTTTGCGGAGGAAGTGGTCCCGAACGCAGCACCTGACCATCCGTCCACCAGACCATCTAGCTCACGTAACGTGGAGAGTGGTGCAGGCGATCGAAATACCTCCCGAGAACCATGGGCCGTCATCCGCCATTATCTCGACGTACTGCTGCGACACTTGGAGCAGGCCCCCAAGGACGCGACGAAGCAGAGCCTCCGCAGTGAAGTGAAACGTGCGGCCAACATTTTGCTCAATCTTTCCCTGGCCACCGAGGAAACAGGCGAGCCCTTGGCGCCTCGCAGCCTGGCGGGTCTACTGGCCCAGGTAACCGACACCTTTGCGGACTCCCTGTTTGCCACGAAGAAGCTCAGCTACCAACTGGTCTGCAGTGAGGATCTACCATTGGCGAGCGGGCACGCGCCCGCTCTATTGCAGATTGTTGGCAGTCTACTGAGGCTGACCACAGACCTTGCAGCGGAAGGCGGACAGATCCTGCTCCGGGCACACCATGCACCGCTTACAAACCAGTCTCGTCAACTGGAAATTCTGATTACCTCTGAGCCAGCCCCGTCCACCGCTCCGGCGCCCGAGGACCCTAGACTACGCCTGGCCCAGCACCTGGCGACGGAGCTCGGTGCATACTTACTCGACAGCTGGCAGACGGGCAGTCTTGAGTTCAAACTCCTGCTCCCAATCACCCCGCAGCACGACGATCCAATCTGACCGCGTTCCTAGATGCCGTTGGAAAAGGCTTTATTCGCCTGCTCGCACTCTGGCAGCTGCGCCGATGGTGCCCCTGAAACCTGGCATTTATGGACAAGGTTTCAGGTTTTATGTGGCGGATGATTAAAATAGAGCCAAGACAGAAGGGAGTCTCCCATGGGGATCATATTCGGCACATTCCTGGCGCCCTACCGCGGGATCATGCTGCTGCTGGCAAACCTGTGCATGGCGAGCCTGTCGCAGACGGTTCCCGCTGCGACTGAACCAGAACTTCCCGCGCTCCCTACGCCCCAGGACCATACGCCGGGCCCACTCCCTGACTTTACTGACATTGCCGACGTCGCTCAGCGCAAGCACGCGTTCTTCAAGTATCTGTTGCCACTGATTCATCAGGCCAACGGACGCCTGCTTCAGGCTCGCCACCACCTGCAACGGTTGCGCGGGCAAGTTCAGGAACGCAATCTGCACATCGGTGAGGCACTATGGCTCTCGCTTCTGGCGGAACAATACCGGGTGCCGGTGCAGCATGGCTATAACGATGAATTCTTTGCCCGCCTATTACGCCGGATAGACGTGATACCTCCCTCCCTGGTAATGGCCCAGGCTGCCAACGAATCAGGCTGGGGCACGTCCCGCTTTGCCCGGGAAGGCAACAATCTGTTTGGCGAGTATTGCTTCACGCCTGGCTGCGGCATGCTGCCATTGGAGCGGCCGAGCGGGAGGCAGTTCGAAGTCGCTCGCTTCGCCTCTCCGTACCACTCCGTTCAAAGCTACCTCCTCAATCTTAATCGCCATGACAGCTATCTCGGGCTGCGAAAATTCCGGGAGCAATCGCGCCGTGAGAATCGCCCGTTAAGCGGCATCAAGCTGGCAGAGGGCTTGGGGCGCTATTCGGAGCGGGGTGCGGCCTACATACAGGACATTCAAGCCCTGATCGAGCATAACGACCTCGCCCATTATGACCGGCTTCCAGAGGCTCGGCTGCGCCAGTCATCCGTGACCAGCCTTGCGGAACACGCAGCCGTCCCGCCCTGAACTGGCGGCGCCCTCAATTCCACGCAAAATCCAACGCAAAATCCAACGCAAAATCCAACGCAAAATCCACGAAAGC
>CAYXVO010000031.1:6772-9100 GCA_964467875.1 uncultured Pseudomonadales bacterium
ACGCAAAATCCAACGCAAAATCCAACGCAAAATCCAACGCAAAATCCACGAAAGCGTTCCCCTACTTCGTCCAACGCTTCAATCTATAGCCATTAAAATTGAGCTCTCATGGGGAAGCCCTTAGAATTGCGGAAAATGTTCAACCGCCGGTCCGCTTGACCGTCCGGCATCACCTTTTGACCCGCACAGAGAGTCATTCATGCTTAGTTTTCTGCCTTCCTGGTTACGCGGTAGCCTGACGGGACTTCTGCTTACATTGAACACCATTCTATTGGTGCCTTTCGTCGTCGCTCTGGCCATTCTGAAGCTGATTATCCCGATCACCGGCTGGCGTAAGGCCTGTACCTGGATCCTGATTCAAATCGCCAACCTCTGGGTCACCGTGAACAGCCTCATTTTTCTGCTGTGTCACCGCATTCAATGGGACGTGCGCGGCTTAGCCTCACTGGATCCGAAGCAGTGGTACTTCGTGACGTGCAACCACCAGTCCTGGGCGGACATCTTAGTGGTGCAGCATGTACTCAACCGCCGCATTCCCATGATCAAGTTTTTCCTGAAGCAGGAATTGATCTGGGTTCCGGTGATCGGCGTTGCCTGGTGGGCGTTGGACTTCCCGTTTATGAAGCGCTACAGCAAGGAACAGATTGAAAAGCACCCGGAACTGCGGGGTAAGGATCTGGAAACCACTCGCGTGGCCTGTGAAAAGTTCAAATACACGCCAGTCACCGTGTTCAACTTCCTCGAAGGAACACGCTTCACCGCCGCCAAGCATGCACAGCAACAATCACCCTACCGCCACCTGCTCCGCGCCAAAGCCGGCGGCGCGGCGTTCGTACTGGGTGCCATGGGCGAGCAGTTGCACACGATGCTGAATATCACCCTGTATTACCCGCAGGGCGCGGAAGGCTTCTGGGGCTATCTCTGTGGCCGCGTGCCGCAGGTCGTGGTCGACATCGAAACGCTGGAGATTCCGGCCCAGTACCGTGGCAAAGACTACATGGAGGACGAGGAGTTCCGCCGGGACTTCCAGATCTGGGTTAGTCAGTTGTGGGAGCGTAAGGACGCACTACTTGACGAACTGGCGCGGGAGTATGATCGCGCGCCTGCGCCAGAGGCCCAGTCCCAGACCTGAAGGCCATGAAGCGACCGGCCGTACGATAGCGCTCTGTATTGCCGGGCAATAAAAAAGCCGATGGTGTGAACCATCGGCTTTTTTGTTTGGCCAGGCGGTGAAGCCTGGCCTGCTCATCCTTGAGCAATCAAGCACTCTTAACGCACACCCGAGGCGCGCAGCGCCGCTGGTGTGAAGTCCGCCTCAGCCGACTTGGTACCCATGGAGTACGTGTTAGGTGCTTCTTCGTTGTTCATACCCAGAGCCAGGTAGCGACCAGACAATAGGTCGTACAACGTCTCCACGGCAAGGCGACTTACCTTCGCATCGTAGTATGCGATGGTGTGGCCTTCCGCAACCCGCCACAGCTCACCACGACCATCGTAATGGTCGATCACGCCAGCTTGCCAGGTGTCTTCATCAACAAAGAACACCCGCTTGCCGTAAACGTGACGCTGATCTTCCTTCAGGGTCGCCTCAACCACCCAAACCCGGTGCAGTTCATAGCGGGTCAGGTCCTGATTGAGGTGGCCTGGCTTGATGATATCGCTGTAGCTCAGGTTGTCATCGACCAGCTTGTAGGAGTTGTAGGGAATATACAGCTCCTTCTTGCCCACCAGTTTCCAGTTGTAACGGTCAGGTGCACCGTTGAACATGTCGAAGTTATCCGTGGTACGCATACCGTCGGACGCAGTACCCGGACCGTCATAGGCAACCTGGGGCGCACGCCGTACACGACGCTGACCGGCGTTGTAGATCCACGCCAGACGCGGCTCCTTCACCTGATCGATGGTTTCGTGCACCAGCAGTACGTTACCGGCCAGACGCGCGGGGGAAATGATCTCCTGCTTGAAGTAGTACAGAATGTTCTGACTCTTCTTGGGATCATAATCCGTCAAGGCCGGACGGGACGTAATGTTTTCCTTGAATCGGACAATCGAGTAAGACCCGTTTGCCAGAGGCGTGGCCTGCGCGATGACCCGATCCACGGAATCGCCTAGATAACGTGCGATGTGATTCCACACCACTTGGATAGCCTGCGATTCGTTATCACCATGCAAGATGGGAAACGGATACGCCTGCTCATAGTTGGCCATGCCGCTACCGCCAGGTACCAGGCTAACATCGGTCGCATTACGCTTGGTGATGTCGTAGACCTTCTGCGGATAGGCCGCTGTGCGACGGGTTTCATACACCGGAATCCGATAGGTGTCCGG
>CAYXVO010000031.1:9110-13750 GCA_964467875.1 uncultured Pseudomonadales bacterium
GTCCGGGTACTTGGCCAGCATCGCCAACTGACCAGGGGACAGTCTGTCCTTGTGCTCCTGAACGTTCTTGCTGGTGATCACGAACTGCGGCTTGTCGTTCGGGAACGGGTCCACGTACTTGCCGTCGCCCTTATAGCCTGCGGGAATCTCGGTCAGACCACCGGTCCAGGCAGGAATACCCTTGCCATTGCCAGCTTTCTCCGCGCCCACGGGCGTCAGTTCCTGACCAAGACGCGCGGCCTCTTCGGCCGATACGCCAGCCATGACATTCGCCGACATAATCGACCATGCCAGAACACTGCCGGTTAAAAATACATTTTTAAGTTTCATTAGGCTCACGTAAATAATCCCCACTTCACTGCGTTGGGTTTAATTTAGAAGGAGACAGACACACTGGCAGACACGAAGTCCCGATCATTCATCATGTTGTAGTAGCCGCCGCCGAAGAACGCGGTGTAACCAATCTCTGCCGTGTACTGGTGCTGATAGGTCGCGCGCAGCGCCAGACCCACCGACTTGGATCCTTCCACAAACGCACCGCCGGGTTCAGGCGCATTACCTTTGACGTCATGCGACAGAGCCAGAATCGGCGTCAGGTTAACACCTGCCATTACGTCGCTGTAATCCAGCGAGACCCGGGCGCGGTAGCCCCAGGAGAAATCGGTGGTAAAACCGTCGTTCTCACAGAACTTGGGATTGTTGTTAACGGTTGCACCAACGCTGCCATCACAGGAAGCCGCATTGCCAACGGATGCCGGATCGAACGGACCGAAGGCTTGTCAGTTCCAGGGAAACCGTGAATATAGGTCGCGCCGACTTCACCCACGACCGTCATCCGACCTGCGCCGAGCACCTGATCAAAGAACTTGACCACGGTGAACTGCACCTGGGTAATGTCGTATGGATCCCAAGCCCGATATTCCTGGCCATTCCAATCACCCACTGCTACGCCGTCTGGCTTACGCTCCATATACAGACGGCTATATGGGAACTGAATGCCGGCGTATACCATTTCAAAACCGTTCCACTGCACCGGCACATCACGACGGTGGCTGATTTCGCCGCCGATGGAGTAGCCAGACTCGGTCATGGTGTTGAAACTCAGGCCGAAGAGCTGGATATCCTCCGGGTATTCAATGAAATACTTACCAAAGGTTTCACCTGCAGCGCTGGTGATACCACTGGCCAGCGGCAAACGGCTGTGATAATTCATGTAGTAGAACGCGAATTCGGAGCCACCCAGAGAATCGGCGAACCAACGTAGGGCCACACCGTACTGGCCACCATCATCCGGCTCGCGGTCGCCCACCCGGTTCACACGGAAGCCTTGTTGATAGGCATCGTAATCAGACAACTGGCCGGCAACCAGAACCGGGCCGCAGCCATCCGCGCCAATATCGGACGTCGAGAAGAAGGTACCGCACGGGTCAACGCGGGTCTTTTCCCATTCCAGCTGGTAAAAGGCTTCCACGGACAATTCAGAGGTTGCGCCCAATGAGCCGTAAATCATGTTCACGGGCAGCAGGATATCTTTCACTTCCGCACCGGGCGAACGCGCAGCAGACGCATCGACCGGGCTGAAGGAGTTGATACCACCTGCAATAAAGGTGCTCTCACCCCAACTGATAACCTGCTTACCCAGACGCAGGTTCAGCGGCATATCGGCAATGTAGAAGTTGCCGTAAATGAACGCGTCGAGGATCTCGGCATCGGCACCCGCTTGTTCCAGTGCATCGTCGTTCAATTTACGATAGTTGCCCCGGTTATCACGGGCGCGCCCTTCGTCTTTCAGTTCGAAATCATAGTAATAGCGGGCACGGGTAAAGAGGCCGTAATCCTGGTATGTCAAAGACAGGTCCGTCGTACCCTTGACCACTTTGGAGAAGGTTTCTCCACGCTTGAAGTTCCAGTTGCCATCATCGGAGTTATTGGTGGAGCTGCCCACACGGCCAAACTGGGGAACCCCCAGGTTGCCCTGCGCCAACTGGTTCTTGTCTCGAGCCTCAACCCGCCAGCTGGCACCTGCTGTCAGCGTGGTATCCAAAGAACCCTCAATTTCCCCCAGATTAAATTGGAATGCACCAACTGGAGCAGACACTGTGGCCGCGATTGCAGCTACCAACGGTAGCTTGGCCAGGTTGTGCCATCGCTGTGTTTTTTTTGTCATCGAACGCTACTCCGCACTTGTATTGACGAGTCGCACTTTAATGAGCGCTAACGTTTGTTATTGATTTACACGCACAAGAAAAGCCGAGCCCATGGCTAGCATGGCTTGGCGAATTACTGAAAATCACGTTGGGAAATTCATGAAGGTAGGAAACCACTGCTTTCCTCTAACAAAATGCCACGTCCAAAACACTATAGACGCAATTTTTTGTTTGCACCAACCGCTGGCACCAGCGTTTTGCAACTTTTGTCCCAAAATCTCCCCGAAAAATGAGGAGCCTCACGCTAGTAAGCGTTCAAGTGCATAAGCTGTGATCGGCGCCTTCGTACGACAGGCAAACGGGCCTTACCTGCTCCCGCATGGCGCCAGGCTCAAGCCAGCGCTGAAACGGTCAGGGTTTGTGGGCTTGGGCCAGGTATTCGTGAGACTGCATTTCCAGCAACCGGCTTTGGGTACGCTCAAACTCGAACGTCAGCCGTCCGCCACTGTACAGACTGAGGATTGGCGCCTCGGCGGAAATAATCACTTTGACGCTTCGGTCGTAGAATTCATCAACCAGATTGATAAAACGGCGAGCCTGGTCGTCCTTGTCGCCGCCCAGTACAGGTACATTGCTGATTAGGACTGCGTGAAACTCCCGCGCCAGCTCGATGTAGTCGTTCTGGCTACGAGGGCCGTCACACAGCTCCTTGAACTCGAACCAGGCGACGTCGTCGGCGCGCCGCACGGCGTTTAGCTTGCGGCCGTTGACCTCCAGTTCGAGGCCGTGGCTGCCGGCTTCGACTGCCAGGGTCTCAAAGCTGGCGAGCAGACTGTGGTACGCCTGATCATCCAGTGGCGTGTGGTACAACTCAGCCTGGCGCAACGAACGCAACCGGTAATCCACCCCACTGTCGACGTTGACCACCTCCGTATGAATCTTGACCAGTTCGATCGCGGGCAGGAAGCGTGCACGCTGCAGACCATCCTTATACAGGCCATCGGGCACGATATTGGAGGTACACACAAGGGTCACACCGTTGTTGAACAGCTCCTTGAACAATCCGGCCAGGATCATGGCATCGCCTATATCAGTGACGAAAAATTCATCGAAACAGATGATCCGGGCTTCCTGGGCAAGGCGATAGGCGACGATGTCGAGGGGATTCTTCTCCCCCTTCAGCGCCGTCAACTCCTGATGAACTCGCTGCATGAAGCGGTGAAAGTGCGTTCGCATCTTGTTCTGGAACGGCAGGCTCTCAAAGAAGGTATCCATCAGGTAGGTCTTGCCACGCCCAACGCCCCCCCAGAAATAGAGTCCTTTGACTGGTTCCTGTTTCTTGCGGCGCAACTTCGCGGTCAGCTTGCTCAAGCCGCGCCGCTCACGCGCAGCCTGGTCTTCCAGGCGCTCATAAAGATCCTGGAGCTTTTTGACAGCCATTTCCTGGGCCGCATCATAGGCAAAACCGGAACGTTGCAGATCCTGCTGATATTTCTCTAACGGCGTCATAGGGAATCCAACCGGAATCGGCGGACACAGCGGGTGTCCGCCGAAAAATGGGACGAAAATCTGGCGCACTATTTTGCATTTTTCTGGCATGGAAGGCGAACTTTTCCGCTTGCTTGCCTATAGAGCCCCTCGTTGCGCCACCGCCACCAGACCAGTCCCAGCTTCGGACAACGAGACGACCACCCCATGGAAATGCCCCTCGGGATGTCGTTATACTACCCCTCAACTGCCACCCTTATTTCTGGGCACACTGATATTCTGGAGCACGCTTTCGTGCGCGCCCGGACCAATCGAGGAATGGAAATATCATGACCGAGACGGGCATTACCCTGACCGTTGGCATCCTGTGCTTTGTCGCGGGCTTGCTTGTGGGCGCTCTCATTCACCGGCTGATGCAGTCGGAGACCACCAAGAACCGTCGTCTGGTTCAACAGCTGGACCAGATCAAGGAACAACACACCCGCTATCAGGCGGAGGTCAGCGAACATTTCGCCAAAACCGCCGATCTGTATTCAAAGCTCAACACCAATTACCGGGAGTTGCTGACCCACATGGCGAGCAGCGCGGAGCGGCTCTCGGATGACGTTGATTTCAGCCGCACCCTCAACCTGACGGGCCCCAACCAGCGTCCGGTGAATGTGAACGAGATCAAGCCTGATACCACCGGCTTCGAGCCGCCTCGAGACTACGCGCCCAAGGCGACGCCCCATGATAAGGGCACGTTATCCGAAGACTTTGGACTGGACACCCAAACCAAAAGTTAGCGGCAGAAGCCAGACATTGGCGACAGCCGTTGCTCAATGTGCACGGCTGCTCAACCATTAACCGAGACGCATCAGTGAACCGCGACGACAGCCTGCGCCGTAATACCCAAGTGAACCGCTAAACGGGGTTGTCGATATCGATGAACTCATGCTCCACGCCAAACGTATCCGCTAGGCGCTGCCCCAGTGCCTGCACCCCATAACGCTCGGTGGCATGATG
>CAYXVO010000032.1:0-13673 GCA_964467875.1 uncultured Pseudomonadales bacterium
GAACCGCCTCTCATGGGCAGCACGCCGAGGGAAAAAGCGGAGATCGAGATGTGGCTGCGCCATCTGGAATTCTTCTTCATGTTTCCCACCGGCATGTGTTTCCAGCATACCAGCGGCTTCTTCGCACAGTTTCGCAAGACCTTCCCCGACTGGGGCGAGGAGAACCGAGCGCATATTCTCAAGTTTCTCGATTACCTCAACACGCACCTGGCGGACCGCCGCTACATCATGGGTGACCAATTCAGTATTGCGGATATAAGCGCACTCTGTACTCTAGACTTCAACAAAGTGAACAATATCCGCGTGCAACCAGAGCAACAGCCCCATTTGCACCGCTGGTACGAAGCCGTCCGCAGTCGTCCCAGCGCCCAGGCTTGAGGAGCATCTCCATGATTGATCTTTATACCGCTGCGACCCCCAATGGGCACAAAATCTCCATTGCCCTGGAAGAAATGCAACTGCCTTATCAGGTACAGGCACTCGACCTGGGCCGTGACGAGCAGAAGCAGCCAGACTATCTCCGGCTCAACCCCAATGGCCGGATTCCCACCATCGTCGATCACGACAATGACGACTTTGTGGTGTTCGAATCCGGCGCCATTCTGGTGTATCTGGGGGAAAAGACCGGCCAATTCTACCCGGCCGATGCCAAGCGCCGCTCGCAGGTGTTGCAATGGATCATGTTCCAGATGGGCGGCGTCGGCCCCATGATGGGGCAAGCCAACGTCTTTTTCCGTTATTTCCCGGAAAAGATTCAACCGGCTATCGACCGCTACCACAAGGAAGTGAAACGCCTGTTCGGGGTTTTAGACACACACCTGGCGGAACACGAGTTCCTGGTGGACGATTACAGCATTGCCGATATGGCGAACTGGGCCTGGGTACGGACCCATAACTGGTCAGGCGTGAGTATCGACGACTTGCCCCACCTGCAACGCTGGGTCAAGCAGATCGCGGCGCGCCCAGCCGCCCAGCGGGGTATCGAAATACCACCCCGGGCCGAACCCGCCGATGTTCTCAAGGCGGCCCAATCGATTGTGGTGCGGTAATGTTGGTAGGTTGGTGATGGCCGTGATGGAACGGTAGACGCCAAACCATCGCGCTTTCGAGTGAAACGCAAAGCGCCGGCATGAAGCCGGCGCTTTGACTTGAAGCGGCAATGTGGATTGGCAGTGTGGATTGCCGTTCCAATAAAAATCAGTGATCAGACGATCCGATCGGCATGGGACGTATGCAGGGCTTCGATCAGCCTGTCCTCAAGCGCAAAACGCTCTTCCAGTTGTTCGCCCAGGCGCGACAGCGCGGGAATCAGTTCCCTGAGCTCGTCCGCTTCTTCCGGCGTATTATCGAAACGGTCGTTGAAGTCCAGGGCCGCCTCGGTGGTTTTCTGAATTTCCGGGTAGATTTTATTGGCCAGGTCGACGCCGCCGTCGTTGAATTCCTTGGCTTCTGACAGCAACTGCTCATAAACCTCAAAATGTCCGGCGGACACATAATCGAGCAGAATCTGGCAGAACTCGGTGAAGTTGCGGACCACTTCCTCCACATCGCCAAACTCTTCCAGACTGGTCAGATGGCAATAGCGAACGATCAACTGCTTACGTTCTCTCAGCCAGCGGTCAACGATTTCACTGACCCCTCCCCAACGTTCTTTCGCGCTCTGGCAATTCTCCAGCATAGAAACCCCTTCAGTGACTGACTTGCAAATATTCCCTGGAGCAGAGAATCCGGCGTACGCGATAAAGAGTTCGGCAAACTTCGACCGCATTCCCAGGGTTGTTGTTATTAGTATTGATCGTGTTGCGTTCAGCCGATCGCTAACCAATATAAGTGACTGCCGATAGGCACTCAAGGCTTACCCGGAACTTTTTTGCCGGCGCAAGCGACCGCCAGCCTTGCCGGCCGGCGGGCTGCAAGGTCCACTAGCGTGCCTTGCGCAGTAACTGAAACAGGGCAAACCCCATGAACGCCACAAACCACACCAGCATCCAGCCGGCGATACTGAGCCCCAGGAACGTCCAGTCGACCTTGGCACAATCTCCGGTGCCCTGAATCATGGTCAGGATGACCTCGCTCAGGGGGAATGTCTCAAGCATGTATTCAAGCCCGGGACCGCAGGCCGGAACCTGATCCGCTGGCAGATTTTGCAACCATACCTGGCGCCCAGCCAACGCCGCGCCGGCCGCCGCGCAGAGAAAGGTCAGTCCGGCATAGATCCGCCGTCCCAACCCCCCCGCCGGATTGTGCAGCGTCGCGAGTAACAGCACGATGCCTAACGCGCCAACGGCAATGCGCTGGGCCATGCAGAGCGGGCAGGGCTCGAGCCCCTCGATGAACTGCAGGTAAAAGGCATACGCGAGTAACAGCGCGCAGGCGAGAAAGCCAAGAGCATTCAGGGTACGGGGAGACGACGGCATGGGGGGTCCTATATCCATCAAACCTCAGAGTTCATCAGGCGTCGGGCCGGCTCATTTGACGCTGGCGCGCATCCTTGACTAGGCTGAGGGCACGGGTAGATTCCGAGCGCCGCGCACCGCGGCCACTCGCGCCCTTACTTTACGAACTTCACCAGGTGAATTCCAGATGAAAATCCTTAGCATCCTGCTGGCGTTGAGCTGGTTTGGCTGGGCGCAGGCCGCAGCGTCGGCGGCAAGTGAAAACGGACCCAGGATTGAATACATCCCGCTGTCACCTCCCTTCGTCGCCAACTTCGGAACCGCCGCCACCAATGCGCGCCTGAGCTACGTCAAGGCCGACATCGCCGTGCGCACCTCCACACCAGCGGCAACCGAGGCGGTGAAGTACCACATGCCGTATCTGCGCAACGAACTGGTCATGCTCCTGAGTCGCCAGGACATGGAGACGATGACGACCAACGAAGGGAAAGAAAAGTTGCGTGCAGAGGCCTTGGCCAAGGTACGGGCCGTGCTACAAAAGGAAGAAGGCGCCCCACTGGTAGAGGACCTGCTATTCTCCAGCTTCGTGATTCAGCGCTGAGCCGCCATCGCTAACGATTGCTCGCCGCCGGCCGTAACACCGCGGCGCAAGCTGAGCGAGCGTGAACCGCGCGCGGCAAGACCTTCGCGCCCGTCGTCCCAGCCTGCTTCCCAGGCCGCGGTCACGACTTCACCGCGATAAGGGCAGGCCAGATGGGTCATGCCCATCACCCCCGCCATGTATCCCTGACGGTACGCCTTGTTCAATAACTCCAAATCCCAGTTTAACGCTGCATCTTTCGACATAGGGGCGATCCGTCCATCCAATCCAATGCTGCTGCTATCACCTACTGCATCTTGCAGGCTGGCGGAATACTCACGAACATTTACGCGACTCGCATCAGAATCCTGTCTAACGTAACAATAGAACAACCTGTTCGCTCGACGAGGACCTTACAGCGGATTTTCTGTAGCAATTTGTAAATGCGCGCTAACTTTTGGTGACGGTATCATGGCCAAATTGGTGACACAACGATCAACTTCCGGAACTGTGGAAGGTGTAACGCTTAGGGGCGAGATCATGTCTCAGCTGATGAAATAGCGGGTTTAGCAGAGACGACACACTAAACGGTAGAAAACCGCTTAGGCCGTGTACTGCTGCAAAAACTGCTCGAAGGATACGTGATCCGCGGCCTGGAGCGCGGCCTCCTCTGCCAGCGACTGCGCCCGCAGCTGATCGAACTCTGCGCGCTGCTCAGTGCTAATGGGACGGGCGCGCAGGAGAGCCTGATGTTTACGGGAAAGCTCCTGCACCAGATCCAGATAGCTGATCTTCTCCTGTTCCAACACGTCCAGCAAACGGGCTGAGGGCAAGAGTTCAGGCTGGCGCACCTTGTCCTGTTGCTGGCGCAGTGCGACGCGATAGCCGTCATCCTTGTATACCCCGGCCAGCAACTCGCTGACACTGCCGATTCGCTCCAGCAGCCGGCTGGCTGCCTGAGCCACCGGCAGCAACTCACCCCGCCACTCCAGCAACAGGCCCTGCTCACGGCCGCGCACCACCGACTGACTGAAATTGTCGTCCAGCCGTTGGCATTCGTTGTCGCCAATGTAGGGACTGGCATCCAGCAGGCAGTAGAGCAGAAACGCATCCAGAAACCGCGCGCCATGGCCGTCCAGGCCCAGCGGCAGGAAGGGATCGAGATCCATGCAGCGCACCTCCACGTATTCCACGCCCCGAGCCCGCAACGCCTGGACCGGCTTTTCGCCGCGCAGGGTGGTGCGCTTGGGACGCATGGTGCTGTAGTACTCGTTCTCGATCTGCAGAATATTGGTATTGAGCTGGCGGTATTCGCCATCGGGCCCTTTGACGCCGATCTCGGCATAGGGCTGATAAGGCGTGTGAATCGCCTGATACAGGGTATCGGTATAGGTGGAGAGATAGTTAAAACAGATCTTGAGGCTGGACTGGGCATTGTTCTGGTAACCCAGGTCACTCATGCGCAGCGACGTGGCATGGGGCAGATACAGGGTATCCGCGTCGAACGATTGCAACTGATGGCTGCGCCCCTCCAGAAACGACCGATCCGCCGCCGGTGACGCGCCAAACAGGTACATCAGCAACCAGGCGTTACGGCGGAAGTTGCGGATCAAGGCGAAGTATTGCGTCGATTTGAAATCCTGCAGGCTCTGATCGTCACCCAATTGGGCCTGATAATCCTGCCAGAACGCGTCCGGCAACGAAAAATTGTAATGCAGGCCCGCAATGGACTGCATGATGCGGCCGTAGCGATGATCCAGGCCACGCCGATAGATATGCTTGAGCCGGCCGATGTTGGATTCACCATATTCGGCAATGGGCACGCTGGCGTCGCCTTGCAGACGGCAGGGCATGCTGCCGGCCCAGAGCACCTCGTCGCCCAAACAGCCCTGGGCGTAGCGGTGAATCAGATCCAGCCGCGCCAACAGCTGCTCGACGTTGCTGTAAACGGGCGTGATCAGTTCCAGCAGGGACTCGGAGTAATCGGTGGTGATCTGAGGATGAGTCAAGGCGTGACCCAGGCAGGCCGGATGCGGCGTTTGCGCAATGAAGCCCTGGCGGTCGACGCGCAGCCCTTCTTTTTCGATGCCCCGGAGGATGCCGGTCAATGCGCTGGTCGCGGATGGCGAGAGCTCGGCAAGGCGGTCGAACAGCAGATCGGACATAAAAGGGCCTTTTTGATCGCGCAATTTTCTGGATAAGCAGTCTTCTGGATAAACAGTCTTCTGGATAAACAGCTTTTTGAATAAAAGTTTGCTGAATATTGGGACGCCCTGGCCGGTTTCAAGGGCCGGCCGGGACGGATGGCCCCCCGACCGGCTGCTCCGCTAGCCCTTTTTGTCCTGCTTTTTCTGGGCCGCCTGTGCGAACAACTGGGCGAAGGTACCGGTTGCGGCCGGCTCCTCGCGTCGGCCGCGCGCTGGCTGGCTGGCTCCGCGGGCCGGTGCACCACGCCCGGCGCCAGCGCCACTGGTCGGTTCACCCGGCGTGTCATCCAGACGCATGGAAAGCGCAATCCGTTTGCGGGGCAGATCCACCTCCATCACCTTGACCTTGACGATGTCCCCGGCCTTCACCACCTCCCGCGGATCCTTGATGAAAGTATGGGATAGCGCCGAGATGTGCACCAGCCCGTCCTGGTGCACGCCGATGTCGACGAAGGCGCCGAAATTGGTGACGTTGGTGACCGCCCCTTCCAGCACCATGCCCGGGGTGAGGTCCTTGAGGCTCTCGACACCTTCCTGGAAAGTCGCGAACTTGAATTCGGGCCGGGGATCACGTCCGGGCTTGTCCAGCTCCGCCAGAATATCCCGCACCGTGGGGGCGCCGAAGCGCTAGTCGACAAACTCTTCCACCTTGAGACTGCGCAGAAAGTGGCTGTCGCCGATCAGGGTACGCAGGTCGCGCCCGGTCTTGCCGGCAATCCGCTCCACCACGTCGTAGGCCTCGGGATGCACCGCCGAGGCATCCAGGGGATTATCTCCGTTCATGACGCGCAGGAAGCCGGCGGCCTGCTCAAAGGTCTTGTCACCGAGTCGGGACACCTTCTTCAACTGGCTACGGTTGCGAAACGCACCATGCTGGTCGCGAAATTCAACGATATTGCTGGCGATGGTCTGACTGAGACCGGACACCCGGGTCAGCAGGGGAATCGAGGCGGTATTGACGTCCACCCCGACTCCGTTGACGCAGTCTTCCACCACGGCATCCAGGCTGCGAGCCAGACGGGTCTGGCCGACGTCGTGCTGATACTGGCCAACACCGATGGACTTGGGTTCGATCTTAACCAGCTCCGCCAAGGGATCCTGCAGGCGGCGGGCGATCGACACCGCGCCCCGGATGGTCACATCCAGCTCGGGAAATTCGCGGGCGGCGAATTCGGATGCCGAATACACGGACGCACCGGCCTCGCTCACAATGATCTTGGTCAGCTTCAGCTCCGGCAAGGCCTTGATCAGATCCGCCGCCAGCTTATCGGTTTCCCGCGACGCGGTGCCGTTGCCGATGCTGATCAGATCGACCCGATGCTTCTTGCACAACGCCGCCAGCACAGCCAGGGATTGCTGCCATTGATTCTGCGGCGCATGGGGATAGATGGTGGCGTAATCCACCAGCTTGCCAGTGGCATCCACCACCGCCACCTTGGTGCCGGTGCGCAGGCCCGGATCCAGGCCCATGGTGGCGCGGGGGCCGGCCGGCGCCGCCAACATCAGGTCTTTGAGGTTACTGGCGAACACCTTGATGGCCTCTTCCTCGGCCTGTTCCCGCACCTGCGTCATCAGGTCGGTTTCCAGTTGAGTCAGCAACTTGACCCGCCAGGTCCAGCGCACCACCTCGGCCAGCCAGCGGTCGGCCGGGCGCTCCTGATTGCGAATGCCCCAGTGGCTGGCAATCATGGATTCACAGGGATGCGGCGTCAGGCGGTCTTCCGGCTCGTCCGGCAAGCCAATGCTGTAGCTGAGCACGCCTTCGTTGCGCCCGCGGAAAATCGCCAGCGCCCGGTGGGATGGTACGCCCTTCAGCGGCTCCCGATGATCGAAATAGTCGCGGAATTTGGCGCCTTCCTGCTCCTTGCCTTCCACCAGGGTGACCTTGAGGATGCCCTGCTGCCAGAGATGAGCGCGCAAGCGGCCCAGCAGTTCAGCGTCTTCGCTGAACTTTTCCATGAGGATATGCTTGGCCCCTTCCAGCGCCGCCTTGGCATCCTCGACCCCGAACTCGGGATTGACGAACGCCGTGGCGGTCGCCTCCGGCTCCAGCGCCGGGTCTTCCAGCAATTGCAGCGCCAACGGCTCAAGCCCCGCCTCGCGGGCAATCTGTGCCTTGGTGCGGCGCTTGGGTTTGTAGGGCAGGTACAGATCTTCCAGGCGGTTCTTGGTGTCGGCCGCCAGGATCTGGCCCTCCAGCTCCGGCGTCAGCTTATCCTGCTCGCGAATACTGTTGAGGATGGTGGCGCGCCGGTCTTCCAGCTCCCGTAAATACCCCAGGCGATCTTCCAGGGTGCGCAACTGGGTGTCGTCGAGGCCGCCGGTGACTTCCTTCCGGTAACGGGAAATGAAGGGAACCGTGGAACCTTCGTCGAGCAATTGAATGGCGGCCTGGACCTGATTGGATCGAACGCCGAGTTCATCGGCGATGCGCTGGGAAATGGGGGTCATAACGCGAAGAACCTTTGGTGCTTGGACATTTAGGTGCAATGAACATTTGGATGCTACGGACAGGTAACAACGGAGACAATGCGTTTTGGATGGATTGCCGAGGATTATAGCGAATGCCTTGGCGCTGAGCCATGCGTCCCTATCCCGGCGCGCGGGGCGACGGGACCTATTTATAAGCCGCTGCGCGGGGCGTTATAAACCGTTGCGCGGAGCGGTGGGGCCCCTGTATTAGCCGCCACACTGGGCAGTGGAAGCCATTCCTCAGCCGTACGACAGCTCCAGATCCTGCTCCCGGGACTCCTGCAACAGCTCGCAGAACGCCTCGAACGACAGCGCGGCGCTGAAGTAGTTTCCCTGCACCTGATCACACTGCTGATCCCGGAGAAACGCCCATTGCTCAGCGGTTTCCACGCCTTCCGCCACCACCGTCATCTTGAGGCTTTGCGCCAGGCTGATCATGCTGCGAACCAGCACCGCGTCATCCGGGCTGCGGGTCACGCCATCGATGAACGACTTGTCGATCTTCAGGGTTGAAATGGGGAGTTGCTGCAGGTGAGAAAACGAGGAGTACCCCGTGCCAAAGTCGTCCAGGGCGAAGCTGATACCCATTTGCCGCAACTCCCGCAGGCAGCGCTGGGTGTAGTCGTGGTCGAACATCATGGAAGACTCGGTCAACTCGAACTCCAGGCAACTGGTATCGACATCTGAGTTATAGATGATCCGGAACAGGGTTTCGGTCAACTTCTTGTCGAAGAACTGGCGAAACGACAGGTTCACCGCACAAATCAGCTCGTTGTATCCCTGCGCCGCCAGCGCCTTCAAATCGACACAGGCACGCTGGATCACCCAATAGCCCATGGGCACAATGAGGCCCGTGCGCTCCGCCAGCCCAATGAACTGATCCGGCCCGACCAGTCCCAGGCGCGGATGCTGCCAGCGCACCAGCGCTTCCATGCCGATGACGTGACCGCTGCCCAGGTCCACCTTGGGCTGATAATACAGATCCAGCTGATCGCTGCGTAACGCCTGGCGAAACTCCGCCTCAAGCTGCAATTCACGGCAGGCCTGCTCATTCATCTGCTGGTTATACAGGCGGTAGCTGGTTCCCTGTTCCGCCTTGGCCGCCAGCATTGCCTGGCTTGCATTGCGCAGCAGGATTTCCGAGCTGGTGCCGCCATCGGGATAGGCGACCAGCCCCATGCTCAGAGTCAGGGTCAGTTGCTGCTGATTCAGGCTGAACGGCCGGAGGAAGGCTTTCTGGATCTTGTGTGCTACCTGCACCAGCCCCAGGTCCTGATCCAGCTCTTCCAGAATCACGGCAAATTCATCGCCGCCCATCCGCACCAGGCTATCACTGCGACGCAGCACGCTTTCCAGCCGGGAGCTCACCAGCCGCATCAGGTAATCGCCGGCCTGGCGCCCAAGGCTACTGTTGATTCGTTTGAAGTCATCGAGATTGAGAAACAGCAGCCCAACCTTCTCGCGCCGCCGCTCGGCACGCAACAGGGCCTGCTGCAAGCGGTCTTCGAACAGGCTGCGGGGGCAGCTTGATCGTACCTCTTGCGCGGCGACCAGGCGCGCCTGGGTGCGCTGGCGAAAAATGGCCTGCACCAGGGTGCGGGTCAGGCCGGCGCGGTCCAGCTCCCGCTTGGGTATATAGTCGCTGGCGCCCGCCTGGAACAGGGAGCGGGCAAACGGCACGGTGGCTTCGGCGGAGACCGCAACAATGGCGGCTTGCTGGCTCTTGGCACGCATGTGGCGCAAAAATGAAAGGCTATCTTCGGTGCGGAACTGGCAATCCCACACGATCACGTCATAGCGATGACGTTGCAGGCAGTCTTCGCCCACCGCCACGCTGTTGCTCCAGGACACGCGCCAGTCGACCGCCGGATCTTGCGCCAGCGTGGCCGACAACCAGAGAAATTCGGTGTGATGCGGGTTTAACAGTAAGACTTGGTACGAATCCCGTCGGGTGACCTGACCATCCCATTCCATGCCGTAGTCCGTTTTTATTGTTATTGCCTTTGAAGCGCCAGCATAATAAAGCCAATTAAAAAGTGCGAGTAAGTCCTTATTGCGCTTAAGAAACTGTGACAGTGTGCACTTACTTCAGCACTTCTATGTCGCAACCAGCACCTTTCCGCATGCGGAGGCGCCTTCCAGCACCCCGTCCGAGGGTGACCTTGGACCGTCACATGGGTCATAATCCCGGTCGCGGCTCTTTTGCCAAAGATCACCGCCCCTCGAATTTCCGACTGGAGCTCTTGCTCCCCTTCGTTCATCAGGTATTAAAGCCGTGTCTCAACTGAACCCACGTCAGCAGGAAGCAGTTCGCTACATCGATGGCCCGCTGCTGGTTCTGGCTGGTGCCGGCAGTGGCAAAACCAGTGTTATTACCCGCAAGATCGCCTATCTGGTGGAGGAGTGCGGCATTCGCGCCGCCCACATCGCCGCGGTGACCTTCACCAATAAGGCCGCACGCGAGATGAAGGAGCGGGTGGGCAAGCTGATCAAGGGTTCCCAGGCCCGCGGCCTGACCGTGTCCACCTTCCACAACCTGGGCCTGAACATCATTCGCCAGGAACACAAAACCCTGGGCTACAAGGCCGGCTTCTCCATCTTCGACGCGGAAGACGCCAAGGCCCTGATCCGGGACATCGTGCTGCGGGAGTACGCCGAGGAAGGCGACGAGATTGGCGACCTGCAGATGAAGATTTCCAGCTGGAAGAACGACCTGCGCACCGCCCAATACGCCCTCTCCCATGCCCAGGACGAGGAAGAAGCCCGTGCGGCGCGGGTCTATGCCCTCTATAACCAATACCTGAAGGCGTATAACGCGCTGGATTTCGACGACCTGATCCTGCTGCCGGTCACCCTCTACCGGGAACATCCGGCGATTCTGGAGAAATGGCAGCAGAAGATCCGCTATCTGCTGGTGGACGAATACCAGGACACCAACATGGCGCAATACGAGTTGGTGCAGCAGTTGGTTGGTGGCAGCCGGCGCTTCACCGTGGTGGGCGACGATGACCAGTCCATCTACGCCTGGCGGGGCGCGCGGCCGGAGAACCTGGCAAAGCTGCAGGAAGACTTTCCCAATCTGCGCCTGATCAAGCTGGAACAGAATTACCGCTCCACCGCGCGGATCCTCAAGGCGGCCAACACGGTGATTGCCAACAACCCCCACGTGTTCGAAAAGGCCCTGTGGAGTGAGTTCGGCATGGGCGAGGAGATCCGCATCATCCGCAGCCGCAACGAAGACGCCGAGGCGGAACGGGTGGCAACCGAGATCATCGATCAAAAGCTCAAGCGCAAGGCCGAGTTCCATCACTTTGCCGTGCTCTACCGGGGCAATCACCAGTCGCGACTGCTGGAAATCAAGCTGCAGCAATACCAGATTCCCTACCGCCTCAGCGGTGGCACCTCGTTTTTTGCCCGCAACGAAATCAAGGACGCGATGGCGTACCTGCGTCTGCTGGTGAACCCGAACGATGACGCCGCCTTCCTGCGCATCGTCAACGTGCCACGTCGCGAAATCGGGCCCTCCACCCTGGAAAAACTCGGGCAGTATGCCACCCAGCGCAACGTCAGCCTTTTCAGCGCGGTGCATGAACTGGGGGCGGAGCAGCACCTGAGCGAATCCGCCCTGGGCCGCCTGCGCATGTTCTGTAGCTGGGTCAGAGACACCACCCGGCGCTGCTACGAAGACGATCCCATGCGTACTCTCAAGCAGATGTTCACTGACATTGATTACGAGGACTGGCTCCACCAGAATAGCTCCTCGCCGACCCAGGCCCAGCGCCGGATGCAGAATGTCTGGTACCTGATGGATTCGCTCGCGCGCATGTTGGACCAGGACAAAGGCACGGCCGACGAGATCACCATCGAGGACGCCGTCAGCCGGATGATTCTGCGTGACATGATGGAACAGCGCGAAGAAGAGGACGACACCGATAAGGTGCACCTGCTAACCCTGCATGCCTCCAAGGGGCTGGAATTTCCCCACGTCTTCATCATGGGGCTGGAAGAAGATCTGCTGCCCCATCGCAACAGTATTGAAAGCGACCAGATCGAAGAAGAACGCCGCCTGATGTACGTTGGAATTACCCGGGCCCAGCGCACCCTGACCCTAACCTACGCTGGCGAGCGCAAGCAATACGGTGAAAAAATCGAGAGCACGCCCAGCCGCTTTCTCGATGAATTGCCGGCAGACGATCTGGTCTGGGAAGGTATCGGCCCCAGCGATCCCGCCGTGAACAAGGTCAAGGGCCAGGCCACCATGGCCAGCCTGATGGACCTGATGAAAAAATAAATCCCGTCACACAACCCGCCGATTCAGCCCGGCCCATTGTTAATGTTTGGAGTTTAATCATGAGTGAACCTTTACACACCATTCTCATTGTCGGTGGCGGTGCTGGCGGGCTGGAATTGGCAACCAAGCTGGGGCGTCGCCTGGGACGCGCAAAGAAAGCGCGGGTGGTGTTGGTGGATGCCCATCTGACCCATGTGTGGAAGCCCCTGTACCACGAGGTGGCGGTGGGCTCGCTGGACGCCAGCGCCAACGAGGTCAACTTCCGTGCTCATGCCCGGCGTCACCACTTCGAATTTAGCCTGGGCCGGCTGACCGACATCGACCGCGAACGCAAGGAAATCGTCCTGGCGCCCATCACCGATGATAACGGGCAGGAGGTGGTGCCGGAGCGGCGCAAGTCCTACGACACCCTGGTCATCGCCATCGGCAGCACCGCCAACGACTTCGGCACGCCCGGCGTCAAGGACAACTGCCTGTTCCTGGACACCCTGCCCCAAGCCCGCGCCTTCCATCGCCTGATGCTGAACCGGTTTCTCGCTAAGGAATACGAAGCCCGCAACTCCGGCAACCAAAACCTGCATGTCGCCATCATTGGCGCCGGCGCCACCGGCGTGGAGCTGGCGGCGGAGCTGCGCTTGGCCTCCCGCGAGTTACCCAGCTATGGCCTGAATAACCTGCAATCATCGAGTGTAACCATTACCGTCATTGAAGCGGGTGAGCGCATTCTGCCCGCGCTGCCCCAGCGCCTGTCCACGGCCGCTCAGCGGGAGCTGGCGCGCCTGAAGATCGAGGTCAGAACCGGTGCCCGGGTCGTTCAGGTGGCGACCGATCGCATCTGCCTGGATGGCGGCGAGGAACTGCCCGCCGACATGATGGTGTGGGCGGCCGGGATCAAGGCCCCTGACTTTCTGAAGGATCTGGCCGGGCTGGAGACCAACCGGGCCAACCAATTGCTGGTACAAGATACCCTGCAGACGACATCCGACCCCGATATCTTCGCCATCGGCGACTGCGCCTGTTGCCCGCAACCCAACACGGATCGCCCCGTCCCGCCCCGGGCGCAGGCGGCCCACCAGCAGGCCAGCCTGCTGGCCAAGACCCTGGCGCGCCGGCTCCAGGGGCAGGACCCACTACCTTTCCGCTATCGGGATCACGGCTCCCTGATTTCCTTCAGCCACTATGGCAGCGTGGGCAACCTCATGGGCAATCTCACCGGCGGCAACCTGATGGTGGAAGGCAAGCTGGCGCGGATGTTCTACATCTCGCTCTACCGCATGCACCAGATCGCCCTGCACGGGTTTTCCCGAAGCTTCCTGATCTGGCTGACGGACAAGATCAACCGGGCGATCCAGCCGCGATTGAAGCTGCACTGATCCGGTCGGGAGGTAGGCCCAGCGCCTATCCTCCCGTTACACGTCAGGCTGCGTCCACCACAATTCACAGCGGTTCTTGTCGAAACATCTTGCTTATCCCTTCAGATTGTAAGTATTCACTACGCGTCTATAGTTAGAAAACCATCCGCTTCCGCGGGCGGTTTTTGGCACAAGCAATTTCATTGGAAGATTTGCATTAGGGGTGTCTCAGCAATGTTTAAGAACTTGAAAATCGGTATGCGTCTGGCGCTCGGATTCGGCGCTGTTCTCATGCTATTGGTTGCGATTTCAATGATCGGCATTAATCGCCTGGGAGTGCTTGATCAAGAAATCAAAGTCATCGTGGATGACCGC
>CAYXVO010000033.1:0-13349 GCA_964467875.1 uncultured Pseudomonadales bacterium
ACCAGGTGACCTACGAATCGATGTGGAAGGGCATCATGATGGTCCGGCCCGGCGCACGTCTGGGCGATATCGGTCATGTCATACAGACCTACGCCGAAGGCAACGGTTTCTCGGTGGTGCGCGAGTTTTGTGGCCACGGTATCGGCCAGACGTTTCACGAAGAACCCCAGGTGCTGCACTACGGCAAGCCCGGCACGATGGAAGAGCTGCGCCCCGGCATGATCTTCACCATCGAGCCCATGCTCAATGCGGGCAAGCACCCGGTCAAAGTCCTGGGCGATGGCTGGACCGTGATTACCAAGGACCGCTCCCTGTCGGCCCAGTGGGAACACATGGTGGCGGTGACCGAAGATGGCTTCGAGGTCCTGACGCCCTGGCCCGACCACTCCGACGAATATCCCGCAATCAATTAAGATCCCGCAATCAATTAAGATCCCGTGGCGCCCGGCATGGATGCTGTGGCGCCATGGCTGGCCCCAAATGACTGACATTCTGTCACGTCTGCCCCTCACCGTTCCGTATCGCGCTTCTTATACTGGCCGTGGTCACACGACACATTGTCATCAAGGAGAGAGCGAAATGAAAATAAGAACGTTAGCCGCCGGCGCTCTGCTGGGGGTACTGAGCCTGAGCACGCAGGCGCGGCTTGTGGGGTTGGAGGACACGGGCACCAACAACGCGTCCGATATCTTTCTATACGACCGCCAGTTGGGTACCACCGAAAACGTTTCGGCGGGCCTTGATGGCGGCCCGGCTAATGGCATGTCCCACCTGGCGAGCATATCGGCGGATGGTCGCTTCGTCGCCTTTCTGTCGGAGGCTTCGAACCTGGTGGCCGGGGATGATAATAACCTGCGGGACGTCTTTCTCCACGATCGGCTCAACGGGACCACCGAGCTGGTCAGCAAGGATAACCATGAGACCTCGCCCAACTCCAGTAGCGCTTCCATATATGAACTTCGGGCGCCGGCTTTGTCAGCGGATGGGCGCTACGTGGCTTTCAAGTCACCGATTATGAACCCGGTCGTGGGTCAACCGGAGGTCTTTCTCTACGACCGTTTGAGCGGTCAACTCGAGGAGCCATGGCTCCCAGCCGGAATATTCGAGATTGCAGAAGGTCTCGTTGTCAGCGGATGGCCGCTATCTTGCCTTTGCCTCTTCAGCCAGCAATCTGGTGGCGGATGACAACAATGAGCGCAGCGACATTTTTGTGTATGACCGCTCAACCAACACCATGGAACGGGTGGTTGGAGCCCTGGGTGAGTTGCAGTGGGCTGCGACGGAACCCCATATCTCCGCGGATGGCCGCTATCTGGCCTTTGAGCTGTATGTGATGGGCGACAGCTATTCTGGGAGTGACTACAGCGTTCATCTGTACGATCGCCAGACTCAAATCATTGAGGCCGCTTACGTCGAGCAACCTTACAAAATTGGTTTAAAGCGTGAGTCGAGGCGACCCACCTTCTCCGGCGACGGCCGCCATGTAGCCTTTGATGACGGGGGATTTAATCCGCTCCTGGGCTACAGCGAACGGGGCGCGCGCGTGTTCGTCGCAACCTGGGAGCCAGGTGGCAGCGCGACTGACCTGGACGCCGATGGTCTGCCCGATGATTGGGAAATTGACCATGGCTTAGACCCCACCATGACCGACAGCTATTTTGATACCGACGGAGACATGCTGACCAATTTGCGCGAGTTTGAGTTGGGGCTTAATCCCGCCTCCCAGGACACCGATGGTGACGGCATGCGCGATGATCTAGAGCTCAAGTACGACCTGGATCCGCTCGACCCCGCCGACGCCACGAAGGATGCCGATTACGACGGCTACACCAACCGTGAGGAACTGGATGCATTTACCGATCCACGTGATCGGTCCTCGAAACCCGCCTCGTCGTTCTCGCGGGGTATCCTGGGCTTTTTGATTCTGGCCTATATGGTGATATTCCAGCCGAGCTTTGAGTGGGGCTAGGGAGAGCCGGGCGACTTCGCGATCATGATGCCCGCTGGCCAGTATTGATAAGAACAATGTCCGCCTTCCGTCTCACCGCAAGTCTTCGTGTCATGACACAATAGTCATTTTAATCGACACAGCGTCAGGATACGGGGAGAGATGTGGATATGGGCACCATGTATTCCGGGGAAACCAACAGGGCCTATTGGAGTGCGAAGCGGTTAACCGAGGCCCTGGCCGACGGCACCTTGAGCAGCCGGGATTTGCTGGAGACCTATGTTGCCCGTATCGAGGCGTTAAATCCCGCGTTGAATGCGGTCGTCGCCATGAATCTCGAGGATGCCCGCCGCCGTGCCGACGAGGCCGACCAGGCAGTCCGGCGCGGAGAATCACTGGGCGCTCTGCACGGCTTGCCGCTGACGATCAAGGACACCTATGAAGTGCCGGGCATGGCCTGTGCCGCCGGTTGTCCCAAGCACCGCGCCCATATGCCGACAAAGGCCGCCTACGCCGTGCAGCGTTTGACGGACCAGGGTGCCATAGTCTTCGGCAAAACCAATGTGCCCTTGATGGCGTCGGATATCCAGAGCTACAACGCCGTGTACGGCACGACCCGCAATCCCTGGAACCCGGCACTAACGCCTGGTGGCTCTTCCGGTGGGGCGGCGGCGGCCTTGGCGGCGGGTTTCACGCCGCTGGAAGTCGGCAGCGACATTGGCGGCTCCATCCGGATTCCGGCGCACTTTTGCGGCGTCTACGGGCATAAGCCCACCCACGGTATCATCTCGTTGCGGGGCCATATTCCCGGTCCGATTGGATCTCTTGCCGAGCCTGAACTGGGCGTTGCGGGCCCCATGGCGCGCTCGGCGGAAGACTTGCGGCTCATGCTCGATATCCTGGCGGACGTACCGCCGGCCATGCAACCCGGCTGGCGGCTTGAGCTGCCCGACGCCGGCCAAAGCAGGCTGAGCGACTTCCGGGTCTTGATGTGGATCGACGACCCCCAGGGGCGTATCGACCCCCAGATGAGCGAGGTGTACCGAGAGCTGTACGCGACCCTGAAGTCGGCTGGCGCCCAGGTGGAGATCGAGGCACCGCGGGGGTGGGAGCTGGACCGGATTTACCCGCTCTACGCGGCGCGGCTGAGTGCCAAGATGATGGCTGGCGAGCCCAGGTGGCAGCGACGAATGATGGGCCTGGCGGCGCCCTGGGCCCGCTTGCTAAGTCATTTCATGAAGTTACCGAAGCGGGCCGACCGGTTTCTCGCCGGTGGCGACTTTCGTTATGCCGACGAGCAGGCGGCGGCCGAGGCTAGCGCTCAGCTAAGAGAGCAGTTTCTAGGGGTGTTCGACCAATACGATGTAATCCTGACTCCTCCGACCCTGACCACGGCCTTGCCCCATGATCACGGTCGCTTTTTAGGCGCGC
The DNA here is from genome assembly GCA_964467875.1 of uncultured Pseudomonadales bacterium. Lineage (GTDB taxonomy): Bacteria > Pseudomonadota > Gammaproteobacteria > Pseudomonadales > Oleiphilaceae > JAEZAA01. The sequence goes on from CAYXVO010000033.1 coordinate 3,380, forward strand.
GCAAGGTGCGGATTGATGGACAGCGCCGCCCCTACATGGACCTGTTTATGTGGATCGCACCCGCGACGTTGATGGGGCTACCCGCCACCAGCGCGCCGGTCGGACTGACCGCCGAGGGGCTGCCCGTCAACGTGCAGATCATGGGCGCGCCGTATCGGGATAAGACCACAATCCGCTTCGCGGAGTTGCTTGCACCGGTGATGGGAGGGTTTCGCAAGGCGCCGTCGATGAGCTAGCTCCGTGGCACTGGCTAGGTCAATGGTGTTACCTGATTCTGGTCAATATTGGCATTCATTAGAAAGAGCGCTGGTGCAGTCTTCTGACGCGGAAGTCTTAGTCGAGAGGCAGAGGCAGAGGCAGAGGCAGAGGCAGAGGCAGAGGCAGAGGCAGTATAGGACGGAGCGAGTAGCGGGGAATGGCTTATCTGGGCAGGTTGCCCTGTCCCAGATAAGACTTTCTTGATTTTTAACGGTTCGAAAGGCCGATATTCATGCCTCAGAGGCCGTCACAGTCCGCCGGCGCGCCGCTACCAATATCAAAGATGCAGCTATAGCCAGCGCCACAACTACTGGGGCTGTCGAACATTGTGACACTGCTGTAACTACCTGAAGAGGCAAGCAGAGTGCAGGCATCTTTGGAATAGTTAATGAAACAGATGGATATCTCCTCATTCGTAACGCCGCAGGATACTATGTCCGAGCCAGGGCCAGGGCCAGGGCCAGGGCCAGGGCCAGGGCCAGGACCGGGGGCAGGGGCAGTACCTGTCATGCTAAAGGTTGTGACGGTGTCTTTTTCGTCATCCTGGTTCAGAACTCCACTGTAGCTCGTCCTGGTACCGTTCCTGTTGAGGGTAACCGTGTAATTGGTCGGGAAGACGTCACCATCATACATGTGAACCTTAATGGTATATTCACCTGCCGGTATGCTTGACTCGTAGTAGATGTTCTCTGGGCCATAGCCATCAGTATCATCAAAGTCTAGATAGCCATCGCCGGCAGTTGAATACTCGTTGGCGAAGTAAATGACATTTCCGTCTGGTTCCACCAGGTGTAAGTCCACATCTGTTTCAGTATCCCAACTCAGAGTGACCTGGAGGGATCCAGTACCCACGTTAACCATTTTGATTCGCGTGGTTGAAGGACGTGTCCAGAAGCTGGATTGAGGCTGAAAACTAAATGCTTCGCCCATTACCGGAGGTTCAGACGGCTGAATGTACGCCTGGACAGTGGCTGGTGCTTCATATGCTTGTGCGGCGATGCGAACATTGCCGTTGGCAGAGCAGATGAAATCACTACCCGACATCGCGAGAGGACGGAACGGTGTATCGTTATCAGCGAGCAGCTGAGAGTATGTGTTGAATTCCGCTGTCAGCGCATGTGCGGGAATATCGCTCGCTGCGACGAATGCTTGGCTTTGGGCGCGCGGCCGTCCATCTTTGTCGACCGGTAGGACGAATGTCTTGTCCGACCCCTCGATCTGGATGAGGTAGGCGTGTACGTAGTGACCTTCGGTAATGTTCGCATCGAGCCTAAATGGCGCACTACCGCCAGGCGTTACGGCGATTTCCGGAGCAACGGTTAGATCGCCACCGGTGGGGTCTGCTGGAGCAGGAATGCCCCCATTGAGGATCTGTGCACCCGCGAATCCAATAGCCTCTGCCAATGCCGCGGGGCTGTCGACCAGAAGAGCCGTGGATTGATCGGTGCGATCATCGCTACCGCCACCACCACCGCCACCGCAGGCCGTGAGAGCGGAAAGAAAAAGGGCCAGAGCCAACTTTGCTTGACGACTTCGGAACTCGCGCATATGTAATTTTCCCTAATGTGACGAAGTCACACGAGTATATCCCGTCCATTCAGCGCCGCATATCCCATAGTGTGTAAGTGTTTGCTATCGACAAAGGGCTTTCCTATGGCGAACGGAGTAAATAACGCGGTACAGAATGCCGGATGAGGGTAGCAGGACCTGCTCTCAGCGAGTCACCGTGCCCACGCGCACGATCTTCATGGAATTGGTCCCGCCCTGCGCGCTCACATAGTCACCCTTGGTGAGGGTGACCAGATCGCCATCCACCACCACGCCACGATTCACCAGCTCCTGCACCGCGGCGGCATTGACCTCCTCGGGCGCATAGTCGCAGGTATCGAAGGCGATGGTTTGCACGCCGCGATAGAGGCTGACCCGACGCAGGGTTCGCGGATGGCGGGAGAGTGCGAAAATAGGCAGCGGTGACTTGATCCGCGACATGACCAAGGGCGTTGCACCGGTTTCGGTCAGGCACAGAATCGCCGCAACGCCTTTCAGATGGTTGGCCGCGTACATGGCGGAGAGGGCAATGGCCTCGTCGATGCGGGTCATGGCCTGGTCGATCCGGTGCCTGGAGACCTGAGCCGACTTGTGCCGCTCCGCGCCCAGGCAGACCCGCGCCACCGCCGCGACCGCCTCCACCGGGTATTCGCCCACTGCCGTTTCCGCCGACAGCATCACCGCATCCGTGTAATCGAGCGCCGCGTTGGCCACGTCGGAGACCTCGGCCCGGGTCGGCATCGGACTGTGGATCATGGATTCCATCATCTGGGTCGCGGTGATCGCCACCCGGTCCAGCTTACGGGCACGGGTAATCAGATGTTTTTGTACGCCCACCAGCTCCGCATCGCCGATCTCCACCGCCAGATCGCCCCGGGCCACCATCACCGCATCGGAGGCGAGAATCACCTCGTCCAGCGCCGGCTCGTTATGTACCAGGTCGGCTCGCTCGATCTTGGCGACCACGCCCGCCTCCAGGCCGGCCTCTTTCAGCAGCCGGCGCGCCTCGTGCAGATCCTCCGCCGTGCGCACGAATGACACCGCCAGATAATCCGCCTCCAGCGCCGCCGCAGTCTTGATGTCGGCTTTGTCTTTCGCTGTCAGCGCCGGCGCCGAAAGGCCGCCGCCTTGCTTGTTCAGGCCCTTGTTGTTGGAGAGCGGCCCACCGATCACCACCCGGCAGCGGATCTCGGTCTTCTCGACCTGTTCCACCGCCAGCTCGATTCGCCCGTCGTCCAGTAACAGCACATCGCCCGGGGCGACGTCGTTGATCAGTTGTTCGTAATCGATTCCCACCCGTTCCTGCGTGCCGGCGTTCTTGTCCCAGCGGGCGTCCAGTACAAAAGGCTGGCCCTTGATCAGGCTGACCTTACCCTGGGCAAAGCGGGCAATCCTCAGCTTGGGCCCTTGCAGATCCACCAGGATCGCCACGCAGCGCTGATGCGTGTGGGCCAACTCCCGAATCAGGCGCGCCCGCTCGATATGCTCCTCGGCGCTGCCATGGGAGAAGTTCAGGCGCATCACGTCCACGCCCGCGTCGATCAGGGCGCCGATGGTTTCGGGACTGCTGGTGGCGGGGCCGAGGGTGGCGATGATCTTGGTGCGTCGGAACATGGTGTTTCCCTGCTGGTTGGTCCGTCGGTCTGGCATCTAGCAATGATACATTGGCGGTCTTGCCGCCAACCCTTGAAGCTTAACCCATCCTGCGGGTCGCCTGTGAATCTCCCACCGTCGTTTATAGATTAGGGGCATGACTTGTTAACGCCGCGCGCCAGCGCGATGCACCTCAGGAGCCTGCCATGTCCGTCAAAGCCATTTATGTCCCGCCCAAGGGCGGCCTCGATCGTCTCAGTGTGGAAACCTGCGAGGTACCCGCGCCCGGGCCCGGAGAAATCAGCGTGCGGGTGCGGGCCAGTTCCCTGAACTTTCATGACTACGGCGTCGCCAGCGGCATGATGGGCCCCGGTGAGAAGCGGATTCCCATGTCCGACGGCGCCGGTGAAGTCACGGCGGTGGGTGAGGGCGTCACCGAGTTCAAGGTGGGCGACCAGGTGGTCAGCATCTTCTTTCCCGACTGGCAGGACGGCGAGTTCAAGCAGGAAGGCTTTGGCCGGGTGCCGGGCGATGGCATCGACGGCTTTGCCCGGGAACAAGTCACCATGCCGGCAACCGCTTTCACCCACGTCCCTAAAGGCTACAGCTATGCCGAGGCTGCCACCCTGACCACGGCGGGTGTCACCGCCTGGCGCGCGCTGATGGTGGACGGTAATTTGAAACCTGGCGAGACGGTACTGGTGCAAGGCAGTGGCGGCGTCTCCATTTTCGCCCTGCAATTCGCCCGCATGGCCGGCGCCGAGGTGATCGCCACCTCATCAAACGATGACAAGCTCGGCCGCCTGGAAGAGTTGGGTGCCCGGCACCTGATCAACTACCGCAAGGATCCGGAGTGGGGCAAAACCGTCCGCAAACTGACCAACGGCCGTGGGGTAGATCACGTCATCGAAGTCGGTGGCCCCGACACGCTGCTGCAATCCATGATCGCCACCCGCATCGGTGGGCATATCGCCATGATCGGCGTATTGAGCGGTGTGGACGCGGCCCTGCCGGTACCGCTGGCATTAGGCCGTCAGTTGCGGATTCAGGGGTTGATCGTGGGCAGCCGCGAGCATCAAAAGGCGATGATTCGCGCCATCGAGGCCAACGAGATGCACCCGGTGATCGACCGGCATTTCCCGCTGGAGCAGATTGGCGATGCCTTCCGCTTTCAGGAGAGCAAAAAGCACTTCGGCAAGATCTGTCTGGATATCTGAGCGTGGCGATCTTGTGTTTTCGTGGCGGGCCTGGCGGCCCGCCGCCGACTCACTTCAGCACCAGCTCCACATCAATGTTGCCACGTGTTGCCCGGGAATAGGGGCAAACCTGGTGGGCTTTTTCCAGAAACGCCTGGGCCTGGTCGCGGGGAATATCGGGAATGGTCGCTTCCAGTTTGACGGCCAGGGTGAGGTTACCGCCGTCATCCTTACCAATGCCCACGGTGGCATCGATCTGGGTGCCACTGAGTTTGACCCCATCCTTTGAAGCCACCAGATTCAGTGCGCCATCGAAGCAGGCCGCGTAACCGCAGGCGAAAAGCTGCTCGGGGTTGGCCGCCGCGCCACCGGGGCCGCCCATGCTCTTGGGCATGGCCAGTTGCAGGTCAATGATGCCGTCATCAGTCTTCACATGGCCGTTGCGGCCACCGGTGACAGAGGCATGGGCTTCGTAGAGAGGTTTCATGGGGTTCTCCCGAGTCGATAGGTCGAAGAGGCACTCAACCAGACTAATTACACCGGTTGAGCCCGATACTAACCTTCAACTCTGGAATCCCGTGCTCTGCCTTTCAAGGCAATCTGCGCGCTATTCCGGTCGGGGGGCGGCATGGCGCAATTGTTCGACTAGTTCATCCAGCATGCCCTTCAACGCTACCACCTTCTCCAGGGGGAAGCCGGTCGTGTTGAGCATTTCCGCCGGGATACAGGCACAGCGTCCTTTCAGGCCGCTGCCGGTCTCGGTGAGGGTGATCTGCACCACGCGCTCATCCTCCGCGCTGCGCGTGCGGCGCACGTAGCCGAGCTGTTCCAGGCGCTTGAGCAAGGGCGTGAGGGTGTTGGAATTGAGCAGCGCCCGTTCGCCAATATGGGATACCGAGCAGGGCGCATCCTCCCACAGGATCATCAGCACGATGTATTGGGGATAGGTGAGCCCAAGTGGCTCGAGCAGCGGCTGGTAGAGCCGTGTCACGAGCCGCGAGGCGGCATAGAGTGGAAAGCAGAGTTGGCGGTCGAGTCGCAGGGACTCGTCCGCCGTGGGCAACGGTTGGGACATGGCGCTCATATCACTCATGACATCAGGTGAATGCCGATTATACATGGCGCCCTCCGCCGTTCATCTCCCGTTTTCTTGCGCCGCCCTGATTAACGCAGCACCACCTCAACATCGATATTGCCACGCACCGCATTGGAATAGGGGCAGACCTGATGGGCCATATCCAGCAGGGCCTGCGCCTGTTCCCGTGGCAGATCCGGAATGGTCGCTTCCAATTTGACGGCAAGGCTAAAGCCACCGGCATCGTTCGGACCTATGCCCACGGTGGCATCAATGCGCGTGCCGCTCAGCTTCACCTTGGCCTTGGAGGCCACCAGATTCAGCGCGCTGTCGAAGCAGGCCGCATAGCCGCAGGCGAACAGCTGCTCGGGATTGGCGGCGCCTCCCGTGCCACCCAGCGCCTGGGGCATGGCCAGTTTCAGGTCAACGATGCCGTCTTCCGTTTTCACTTGGCCGTTGCGGCCACCGGTTGCATAGGCGTGAGCTTGGTAGAGCGGTTTCATGGGCTTCTCCTAATACTGCTAAATTGGTCGAACGTGATTAAATCGCGCGCGATATAAAATAGCGCAAGCGGAGACAATGTCAATTCCAATCCTGCAATTCGGGTGTTTTAGAAGCCTGACGGGTGCCGCCGCTGTTATCGACCGGGAGCTTTTATTGATTGGAAACCGCTATTGGCCGGGAACTGCTATTGACCGGGAAATTGCGCCTGCTTGAGCAGGCGCGCCAAGTGGGCGCAGTTGCGAGCCAGGCCGGCGGTTGCCTGAGCGACCTCATCCGGCGTTTGCGGCAGATCCTTGTAATCGGTCTTCTGCATGGCGCGGCCCACCCAATAGGTGCTGCAGCTGGCGGGAATGGTAAAACCCACGTCGTTCAGTCCCTGAAACAACTCGGCCACCACATGGTGGGCGCCATCTTCATTGCCGACCACGGCCACGGCGGCCACCCGGCCATAGGACACCAGCCGCCCCTGATCGTCGGTTTCGCCCAGAAAGGCATCGAGCCGCTCCAACACCCGCTGGCAAACGCTGGAGTGATGCCCCAGCCAGATCGGCGTGCCGAGGATGAAGATATCGGCATCGAGAATCTTCTGGCGAATCCCCGGCCAGTCGTCACCGTCGCCTTCGTCCGAGGTCACGCCCGGCTTGATGTTGTAGTCCACCGCGCGCAGTAGCTCGCCTTGCACGCCCTGCGTCTTTAGTTCCTGCAACACCTGTGTCAGCAGAAGGTCGCAGGAGGATCCAGCGGGTGAGGGCTTCAGGGTGCAGTTGAGGGCAAGCGCGGAGAGAGACATGAGTCACCTCGGTAGGAAAGAGGTCTGGAAGGGGTATCCGAAGGCTACTGTTGCTACCCAAGCGGATTCAAGCACGCAGGGAGGCAGTGGCGAGAGAGGGCGAGTCCAATTGCTGCACAGAGGCTGATTTATGGTGATATTTGACGATTTGCTTTGATTTGTAAAACCTGCTTTCGCTATGCGGTACCAGGAGCTACAAGTATTGAGTCCTAATTTATAAAAAAGTCTTCTCCCTCGGATGACGACCATTTCTTGAAGGAATATCACATGAGCTTTATCTCACGCTTCAGCATTCGCACACGGCTACTGGTAGGCATCCTGCTGCCGGTTTTCTTGACGGCGGGGGTGATCGCCTGGCTGACGGTCGATCAGCTGCACAGCCAAGGCGTTGCGGAAGTTGAACGGCTGCGGACCAACCTGATTGATGCTCACAAGGCTGGCCTGAAGCAGATCGTGGAAGCGGCACGTACGGCCATCGATGAGGCTTATACCGATGCCTCGCTGGATGAAACCGACGCCAAGAATCGGGTCCGCAGCATCATCCGCTCCATGGGGTTTGGCGACAACAACTACATCTATGCCTGGACCTATGATTCCATCAACCTGGCATTTCGCCCCAACCCAAGCCTGGAAGGTCCATCCCGCAACTCCACGCCCGAGCGCAAGGAGTTGCTGCGCAACCTGATCGAGACCGGCCGTAACGGCCAGGGATTCCACGCCTACGACTGGGTGAATCCAGCCTCTGGTCAACCCGAGCCCAAGATTTCCTATTCCATTGACCTGCCCGAGTGGAAGTGGGTCATCGGCGCCGGCATCTATGTCACGGACGTGAACAAAGCGGTTGCCGCGGCGCAGTTGGAAATTGACGAGGCCATTGAGGCCTCCTTGCAGCACATCCTGCTGACGACGCTGATCATCGTCGTGATTGCAATCCTGATCGGGCTGTTTGTGGGCCGCACGGTCACGCGTCCGCTGAATACCGCGACCTCGATGATGCGGGAAATCGCCAGCGGCGACGGCGACCTGACCCAGCGTTTGCCGGAGCAGGGCCGTGATGAGCTCAGCGAGTTGGGGCGCCAGTTCAATGCATTCGTGACCAAGATCCAGCGTGCCATCGTGACGGTCAACCAGACTACCGAACAGCTGGCCTCCGCTGCGGAGGAACTCAGCCTCATCGCCGTGGAAACGCGACGTTCCGTGGAAGTCCAAGGCACCGAGACCGATCAAATTGCGTCCGCCATTCAGCAGATGGCCGCCACGGTGCACCAGATTTCGCAAAACGCCAATGAAGTGGAAGGCGCGGCATCCAATGCGGACCAGCGTTCCCGCGAGGGCCGGACCACCGTGCTGGAGTCCCAGGCGTCGGTGACGGCATTGTTTGAAACCCTGCAGGAAAGCGCCTCGATGATCGAAGCGCTGGCCGCCAGAAGCAGCGAAATTCAATCCGTGCTTGATGTGATCCGCGACGTGACCGATCAAACCAACCTGCTGGCCCTGAATGCCGCCATCGAAGCCGCCCGGGCCGGCGAGCATGGCCGCGGCTTTGCGGTGGTGGCCGACGAGGTGCGCCAGTTGGCGCGTCGCAGTGGCGAATCGGCCGAGCAGATCGACACCATGATCGACAGCTATGTGAGCGAGTCGCGCAAGGCGGCCGAGCGCATGAAAGCCGCCCAGTCCCAGTCGGAGCAAACGGTTGGCGCCATCAATGCCGCGGCCGATGCCCTGCACACCATTGAGCGGTCGGTGGCGGTCATTCATGACCAGATCACCCAGGTGGCCACGGCCTCGGAAGAGCAGAGCCTGGTGGCGGAAGAGATCAACCGCAACGTCACCCGTATCGTGGACGCAGCCGCACAAAGCGCCACCGGAATCAGCCAGACCTCCGATGCCAGCGGCGAACTCGCCCGCCTGGGCGAGGATCTGCGGCAGTTGGTCTCCCAGTTCCGGGTGTAACTGGCTACATCAAGCAACCTTTCTCTCTTGCCCTCCCGGCTTTCTCAAGAAGAGGCCGGGACGGGCACCGCACTATCCCTTCACCAACAGCTCCCGCCCCCCGTTGCAGTAGACTTAGGCCCTGAGACCTGGCCAATCGGTTCTGACGGCCAGATCCAATCGCCTTTTAGTTGCTGACAAGGTTGCTGATAAGGGTGACGGTGCTATCTATGCTCGCTGATGTCTTCTCGCTACAGATGCCGCTGAGCGAAATCCTGCTGCGCGGCTCCTGTGTTTATCTCGTTGTGGCCATGGTGATTCGGCTCATTCCGAAGCGCCAGACCGGCAATTTATCCCCCAATGACCTGATCGCACTGATTGTTGTCGGCAGCCTGGCGGCGGATGCCATCATCGGCGATGCCAGCGCCATGCTGGATATTGTGCTGATGGTCGTCGTGGTGCTGTTGTGGGACTACGCCTTCAACCTGGTCGAGTTCTATTGTCCGCGCTTTCGCCGCATTGCCCAGGACTCGCCGACGCTGGTGATTCACAACGGCAAGGTTCTCAAGCAGAATCTGCGCAAGGAAAAGCTGACAGACGAGGAACTGGCCGCCAGCCTGCGCAAGCAGGGCGTGACCGACATTACACGCGTGAGGCAGGCGGTGCTGGAAGTCGACGGTGAGATCACCGTGATCGAGAATGATGAGTCCGACTGACAAATGCCGGATCGTTGCGTTGAAATCGTTTCGTACAAGGAAAACAACATGAGTTCAGGCCTCTTTCGCGCGTTGCTGTATGTTCTGGGTATTGGATTCCTGCTGACCTTCGCCGCCGTGGTGGCGCCGCAACTCCTGCAGGATGGAGACATCCTCGGCGCGTTTGCCGCAGGCTTTGTGAATCCCTATGCCGCCGGCTACGCGCTGGATGCGATTTTCTGCTGGGCGGTATTGGCGGTGTGGGTACTGTACGAAGCGCGCGCCAAGGGAATTCGGCATGGTTGGGTGGCACTGGTGCTGGGTTTGGCACCGGGCGTGGCGACGGCATCGGATGCGCCGTCGGCGCGGAGCGCGCCGG
>CAYXVO010000033.1:13359-13662 GCA_964467875.1 uncultured Pseudomonadales bacterium
TGGCGGTCTATCTGTTGCTGCGTCATCAGCAGGAACAGCAAGTGGGCGCAGCGCCGAAGAGATCGGCCATGAAGACAGCGCAATCGTAGGGCGACCACCCTTCCATTGGCTATTCTATGCACACAAATTGCAAGTAACTGTTTTTACTCCCTCTCCCTCGACGGGAGAGGGTCGGGGAGAGGGTGAGGGCATGCATACTCCATATTTTAAGCGGCTGCGCCGCCCCCTCTCCCTAGCCCTCTCCCGCGAGGCTGTCTCTTGATCAGATCTTATCTTGAAGAGACAGTAAGTTAAGGTGATCTA
>CAYXVO010000034.1:0-13296 GCA_964467875.1 uncultured Pseudomonadales bacterium
CGAGGGTCCGATGAGCTGTTGCGTGCGCAAAAGACGCTGCCAAAGGGCGTCGGTTTTGGGCCTAATAATAGGAGTATTCAGTAATTTTGTATATGGTAGCCCGACTAGGCCTATAACTAACGGCATGTAAAGCTATCCGCATGCTGATTTATATGACTCCTGCTGGGATCGGATTATAATCCCGCGCTGCATTTATTTCTTCGAACACCTTCGAGGTACCCATTCATGTTTGAAAACCTTACCGATCGGCTGTCGGAAACGCTCAGGAAAGTGACCGGCCAAGCCAAGCTGACCGAGGATAATATCAGCGACGCGCTACGTGAAGTGCGGATGGCTTTGCTGGAAGCGGATGTGGCGCTGCCTGTCGTGAAGGACTTCATAGAGGGGGTGCGTCAGCGGTCGTTGGGTCAAGAGGTCATGCGCAGCCTGACGCCGGGTCAGGAGTTTATCCGGATCGTCAGCGGTGAGCTGGAACGGGTAATGGGGCAGGCGAACAGCGAGCTCAACCTGGCAATGCAGCCGCCAGCCGTGGTGCTGATGGCGGGTCTGCAGGGAGCGGGTAAAACCACGACGGTCGGCAAGCTGGCTCGTTTCCTGAAAGAGCGAAAGAAGAAATCCGTGCTGGTGGTGAGTGCGGATATCTACCGACCTGCCGCGATCAAGCAGTTGGAGACTCTGGCTCAGCAAGTGGGTGTTGAGTTTTTCCCCAGTACCACGGATCAGGATCCGGTAGACATTGCACTAGGCGCGATCGATGCGGCCAAACGCAAGTTTATCGACGTGGTGATTGTCGATACCGCCGGGCGCTTGCACATCGACAGCAGCATGATGGATGAGATCAAGCGTCTGCATGGTGCGGTTCAGCCGGTTGAAACGCTGTTTGTGGTGGATGCCATGACCGGTCAGGATGCGGCCAACACGGCAAAAGCCTTTAATGAGGCGTTGCCCTTGACCGGCGTGGTGCTGACCAAGGCTGACGCCGATGCCCGGGGTGGGGCGGCGTTGTCCGTGCGCCATATCACTGGCAAGCCGATCAAGTTCCTTGGTATGGGTGAAAAGTCCGATGCACTGGAGCCTTTTTATCCGGACCGGATGGCGTCCCGGATTCTCGGCATGGGCGACGTGCTGTCGCTGATCGAGGAGGCTGAGCGTAAGCTGGATCGCGACAAGGCAGAAAAGCTGACCAAGAAGTTGAAGAAGGGGAAATCCTTTGATCTTGAGGATTTTCGCGACCAGCTTCAGCAAATGAAGAATATGGGTGGTATTGGCGGTCTGCTCGATAAGTTGCCTGGCATGGGGCAGTTGGGGCAAATGGCGCAGCAGCAGGTAAACGACAAGTCCATGGGGCGTCTCGAGGCTATTATCAATTCGATGACGCCGCACGAACGTCGCTATCCTGATGTGATTAATAATTCCCGCAAGCGGCGTATCGCCGGTGGTTCGGGGACGGATATCCAGGATGTGAATCGACTTCTGAAGCAGCACAAGCAAATGCAGAAGATGATGAAAAAGTTTAGCCAGAAGGGTGGCATGGCCAATATGATGCGAGGCATGAAAGGCATGATGCCTCCCGGTGGCGGCTTCCCGCCCTGCGGCCGTTAGTCGGGCTGCAGTCGCCCATTTGACCGGGGCTGGTCGCGTCACATTGGCGGCTTAACCCGGATATTGTAGAGAAAACATGCTATGCCTGTTTTCTTTGTCTTATTTTTTGCTTAGAATGTGCGCCCTTTCGAGTGGCATTGATTTTTTCAAACGCTCTTACGAGTTTTATAGGCTTACAGGATTAGAAACAGCATGGTAACTATCCGCTTGTCCCGTGGCGGCTCTAAAAAGCGCCCCTTTTATCACTTGAACGTCACTGATTCGCGTAATGCACGCGATGGTGGCTTTATTGAGCGAGTTGGTTTTTTCAACCCGGTTGCCCGCGGCCAGGAAATGCGTCTGAACGTTGATCGTGAGCGTGTGAGCTACTGGGTTGGTACCGGTGCGCAGATGTCTGAGCGGGTTCAGCAGTTGTTGAAAGAAAAGGCTGCCTAATAGCCTCGCCAGAAGATCGGGACAAGCCATGACGCAGAGCCAGCCAAAGCAGACCGTGATCGGTAAGGTTACGTCGGTGTACGGCATTAAAGGCTGGGTGAAGGTGTTGTCCTACACCGATCCGTTGGAAAACCTGCTGGGTTATCGGCAGGTGGATCTGGCGGCGTCACCGCAGTCGGGGCAGAGCCTGAAAAAGGTTCTGGTCGAAGGTGGCAAACTGCATGGCAAAGGGCTGATCCTTAAATTTAAGGGTTATGACGATCCTGAGTCTGTGCGTGTGCTATGCGGTAGTTTGTTGACCGTGGATGTCGAACAGTTTCCAGAGTTGGCAGACGGTGAATATTACTGGCATCAGCTCGAAGGTTTGAAGGTGATGACGATTTCTGGCGATGAGCTAGGCGTTGTCGACCACTTGCTGGAAACCGGCGCCAATGATGTCTTGGTTGTGCGTGGCATCGCGAGCAGCCTGGATCAGCGTGAGCGCCTGATACCCTATCTGCCTGAGCAGGTTGTGACGGGTGTCGATCTGACTGCTGGCGTGATTCGGGTGGACTGGGATCCGGAGTTCTAGTCGGTGAAACTGGGGGCTGTCAGCCTGTTTCCCGATATGTTTCGAGCGCTGACTGATGTTGGTGTCACGGGACGGGCATTTCAGCAGGGGCTGGTAAGCTTCCATAGCTGGAATCCGAGGGACTTCACCCATGATCGCCACCGTACTGTGGATGATCGTCCTTATGGGGGCGGACCCGGCATGCTGATGAAGGTTCAGCCGTTGCGCGACGCAATCCATGCGGCGCGGCGCGAGGCGGGACCGCAGGCCAAAGTGGTGTATATGTCGCCACAGGGGCGGCAGGTTGATCAGTCTGCAGTGCGGCAGATGGCGCAGCAGGAAAGTCTGATCTTTGTCTGCGGGCGTTACGAAGGGATTGACGAGCGAGTCATCGAGGCCGAAATCGATGAGGAGTGGTCGCTGGGGGATTTTGTCCTGAGTGGGGGCGAGTTGGCGGCCATGGCGATCATGGACGCAATCATTCGCCTGATTCCTGGAGCGCTCGGGCATGATTTGTCGGCAGCCCAGGATTCCTTTGAGAGCGGATTGTTGGATTGCCCGCACTACACGCGCCCAGAAGATTTCGAAGGCCGGTTGGTCCCACCGGTGTTATTGCAGGGGCATCATGAACAGGTTCGACGCTGGCGCTTGAAACAATCGCTGGGGCGTACTTGGCTGAGGCGGCCGGATCTCCTGGCCAAGTTGGAATTAGGCCAAGAGCAACAACTGCTGTTGGCGGAGTTCATTCGAGAATATGAGGCGTTGCGCCCATAATTTTCGTCAGACGGTTTAAGGTTTTAGGAGCGAGCGATGAGCAACAAGTGCAACATTATCAGAGAAATTGAAGCTGAACAGATGACCAAAGAAATCCCGGAGTTCAGCACCGGCGATACGGTCGTTATTCAGGTTAAGGTTGTTGAAGGTCAGCGCGAGCGTCTGCAGGCGTTCGAGGGCGTAGTGATCGCTCGTCGCAACCGTGGACTGAACTCCTCTTTCACCGTGCGCAAGGTCTCTTATGGCGTTGGTGTAGAGCGTACCTTCCAGTCTTTCAGCCGGCAGATTGAGTCCATTCAGCTGAAGCGTCGTGGTGACGTCCGCAAAGCCAAGCTGTATCATCTGCGTGAACTCAGTGGTAAGGCTGCGCGTATCAAGGAAAAGCTGGGCTAATTGCCGCATCCGATACGAGAAACGGGTAGCTTCGGCTGCCCGTTTTGCGTTTAGAGGCACCAAGAATCGTGACGATGCCGAGTATTCAGGATGAACAGTTGCTGGAGCGCTTCCTTGATGCCGTCTGGATGGAAAGCGGTTTGAGCGACAATACGCTGATGTCCTATCGGCGGGATCTGCAGATCTTCCTCGACTGGCTCCGGCAACAAACTGGGTTCGTTGGTTTATCCCAGGTGCGTCGAGATCAAATCCTCGAATACCTGGGATACCGCATGGGTGAGGGCTATAAGCCCGCCTCCACGGCCCGCGCCCTGTCCTGCCTTCGCCGATTTTATCGCTATCTGTTGCGAGAATCGGTTATTACCACAGATCCGACATTACGGGTCGATAATCCCAAGCAGGCTAAGCGGCTACCGGGAACCCTGACCGAATCCGAGGTGGAAGCCTTGCTGCGCAGCCCTGATGTGTCCGAAGTGATCGGCATGCGGGATCGCGCCATGCTGGAGGTGTTGTATGCTTGCGGCTTGCGGGTCACCGAGTTGGTCTCGCTCCAGTTGCACCAGGTTAATCTGCGCCAGGGTGTGGTACGGATCGTTGGAAAAGGCAATAAGGAGCGACTGGTGCCCTTGGGCGAGGAGGCTCAGGCCTGGCTCGAACGTTATCTGGCCTCAGCTCGACTGGAACTAATGATTGGGCAGGTTAGTGATGTGCTCTTCCCCAGTACGCGGGCGCAGATGATGACGCGTCAGACGTTCTGGCATCGTATCAAGCTGCATGCATTCAATGCCGGCATTCATAAGCCCTTGTCGCCTCACACCCTGCGCCACGCATTCGCCACGCATCTGTTAAATCATGGAGCGGATTTGCGCGTGGTTCAGTTGCTGCTCGGTCATACTGATCTATCCACCACTCAGATCTATACACATGTCGCCCAGGTGCGCCTGCAGGCGTTGTACAAGCAGCACCACCCTCGCGGATAGCCGGCAGGTCAAGGCACCGGCATGGTAGAGAATTGAACCTGAAGAGGGCTATGGAGCTGAGTTCTGGAGTGTGCGGGAACTTTGGTGTAGCGTTGGCAGTCTATGTTGTTAAGCCGATTGGTTGTCTTGAGTAGGATCTGTTGCAGCCCGTCTATTATTGATCCCATGACTTGGATTTTCCTGATGAAAATGCGTTCGCTAGTGTGCTGTCTTCCCCTGTTTTTCTCCGCTATTGCCATTGCAGAGCCCGCCAAGGACGAGGCGCAGATCAGGCAAACTCTGAGTCAGCGCGTGCCTGGTCTGGAAATCGAGTCAGTAGCACCAAGCGTCATGAAGGGTGTGTACGAAGTGCGCAGCAACCATCAGGAAACGTTGTTTGTCAGTGCGGATGGTCAGTATTTTGTGGTCGGTGAGTTATATCAGGTGAAGCCGGAAGGACTGGTCAATCTGAGCGAGGCGAACAAGCAGAAGGATCGGGTACAGTTGCTGGCCTCTCTCAAGGAATCTGACATGGTCGTCTTCAAGCCCAAGCAGACCAAAGCAACCGTAACCATATTCACCGACGTTGACTGTGGCTACTGCCGCAAGTTGCACCAGGAGGTTCCGCGCTTGAATGAGCTGGGTATCCAGGTGAATTATGCTGCATTTCCGCGGGCAGGTGTCGGCTCACAAGCATACCGCCAGATGGTCGGCGTCTGGTGTTCCGATGATCAGCAGAAAGCAATGACGCAGGCCAAGGCTGGGCGGGCGGTCTCCAGCAAGGACTGCAAGAATCCGGTGGATGATCAGTACAAGCTTGGGGCGCGTCTTGGCGTGACCGGCACACCTTCGATTTTCCTGGAAGACGGGCGGGTAATTCCCGGCTACGTCCCCGCCGACCAGCTTGCTCAGGGCCTTGGTCTGACCAAGTAAACAGGCCGCCTTCCTTTGCGGCAGGACCTGTTTGTCTGGTCCTGCCGTCGGCGCCGGTTACGGGGTATCCGCAGCCTGTGCCGGAACCTGCCGCACCTCGCGCGGGGTATGCCGTATCTCGCGTTGAGGCGAGCGGCGTCGCGCGTTGACAGTTCCCTAACTCCCTAGTATCGTCGCCTGTTCAGCGGAACAGGATGGTCCGGTAGCGTGCGTATTTCGTCCCTGGAGCCCTTGCGGCATTCCGGTCCGGGCGTGGTTGTACGGATGGACATCGATGAACAGCACGAACTCAGTCAGTTAACAGGGGAGTCAGACAGTTGAATCCGGTCAGAATTGGTCTTTGTGGTCTTGGCACCGTGGGCGGCGGTACATTCAATGTGCTCAAGCGAAATGCCAAACAAATTGGCGCGCGTGCGGGTCGGCCGATCGTTGTGACCGTCGTGGCGGCACAATCTCTGAATCCGTCCTGTGATCTTGGCGGCGTTCGCGTCGTCCAGGATGCCTTCGCCGTTGCCGAGGACCCAGAAGTAGACGTCGTGGTTGAACTGATCGGTGGCTATGACGTTGCACGCAAACTAGTGCTGGCAGCGATTGCCAATGGCAAGCACGTGGTAACTGCCAACAAGGCTCTGATCGCGGTCCATGGCAACGAGATTTTTCAGGCGGCGGCGGAGAAAGGCGTTAGCGTTGGCTTCGAGGCCAGTGTGGCCGGCGGTATTCCTGTCATCAAAGCGCTGCGCGAAGGTTTGGCTGCCAATGAGGTAAGCTGGCTCGCGGGAATCATCAACGGCACCAGTAATTACATTCTCACCGAGATGCGGGAAAAGGGGCGGGAGTTTGGCGCCGTCCTGAAGGAGGCCCAGGCACTGGGCTACGCTGAGGCCGACCCCACCTTTGATGTGGAGGGAATCGACGCGGCCCACAAGCTGACGATTCTGGCGTCCGTGGCGTTTGGTATTCCGCTTCAGTTCGACAAGGCCTTCACCGAAGGCATCAGTAAGCTGAGCCCGGCGGATGTTTCCTATGCCGAGGAACTGGGCTATCGGGTCAAGCATCTTGGCATTGCCCGTCGGCTCGATCACGGCATTGAGCTGCGGGTGCATCCTACCCTGGTGCCTCAGGCTGAATTGATTGCGAAAGTCGATGGTGTGATGAATGCCGTCGTCATTGAAGGCGATGCGGTTGGCCAGACCCTGTTTTACGGACGCGGTGCGGGCGCCGAACCGACCGCCTCCGCCGTAATCGCCGACATCATTGATGTCACGCGGGCCTTAAGTGAGGGAACCCGGGTCTCCGTCCCATTTCTCGGCGTGAGTCAGGAATCTCTGACCGATCACCCGGTGTTGCCGATTGAGGAAATTATCTCGGCCTATTACCTGCGGATTCTGGCTCATGATCGCCCGGGCGTTCTGGCGAAAGTGGCCGCCATTCTGTCCGAGCACGGTATCAACATTGAGTCGATCATGCAGAAAGAGGTGGAAGAGCGCGAGGGCTTGATTCCCATGATCCTGCTCACTCACCGGGTACAGGAAAAGTCCATGAATCACGCCATCGCGGCGATTGAAGCGCTGCCGGATGTCAGTGGGCAGATCGTTCGGGTTCGGGTTGAACCCTTGCGTTAACAGCACGTCTTGAGCCCGGAATCCGGGCTCTGGCGGTGCGCCTGCGCTGCATATAGATCCGATCAGAACAGTTCAGAACGAAACGAACAGGAATCATCCGTGAAATACATCAGTACGCGCGGCAGAGCGCCGGCCTTGGGCTTCGAAGATGTTTTATTGACTGGCCTGGCGCCCGATGGCGGCCTCTATGTGCCGGAATTCCTGCCGCGCTTCACGCTGGAGGAGATTGCCTCCTGGCGTGGTCTTTCCTATGCGGACCTTGGCTGCAAGGTGATGTACCCTTTTGTTGAAGGTGCAATTCCCGAGGCTGATTTTCGCCAGATGGTGCACGATACCTACGCGGTCTTCGCGCATTCGGCCGTGGCACCTTTGACCCAGCTGGACTCGAATGAATGGGTTCTGGAGCTGTTTCATGGTCCGACGCTGGCCTTCAAGGACTTTGCACTGCAATTGCTGGGTCGCTTGCTGGATTATGTGTTGGAGCGGCGCAACCAGCACGTCACCATTCTGGGGGCGACCTCGGGCGATACTGGGTCTGCGGCGATTGAAGGCTGCCGGCGCTGTAAGAACGTTGATATTTTCATTCTGCACCCTTATCAGCGCGTGTCTGACGTACAGCGTCGCCAGATGACCACCATTCTGGGCGATAACATCCATAACCTGGCGGTGGAAGGCAACTTCGATGATTGCCAGCGCATGGTGAAGGAAAGTTTTGCCGATCAGTCGTTTCTTGGTGGCAAATCCCAGTTGGTGGCGGTGAATTCCATCAATTGGGCGCGCATCATGGCGCAGATCGTCTATTACTTTCATGCCTCGCTGGCACTGGGCGGACCCGAGCGCAGCCTGGCATTTTCGGTGCCGACCGGGAACTTCGGGGATATCTTTGCCGGCTATCTGGCCCGCAACATGGGGCTACCCATCAGCCAGTTGGTGATCGCCACCAACCGCAACGATATCCTGCATCGCTTCATGAGCCGGAATCTGTACCAGAAAGAAGAGTTGCATCATACGCTGTCACCCAGCATGGACATCATGGTGTCCAGTAATTTTGAGCGTCTGTTGTTCGATCTGCATGGCCGCGACGGCGCATCCATTGCCGACTTCATGGAGCGTGCGAATCGTGAGCCGGTGTCCATTGAGGCGCATCGTCTGGCCCATGCGCGGCAGCTGTTCGATAGCCATACAGTGGATGACGCGGCCACCTGCGAAACCATTCGTGCTGTCTATGAGGCGACAGGGGAAGTGCTCGATCCGCACACGGCGATCGGCGTCAACGCTGCCCGGGCTTGCCGCCG
Organism: uncultured Pseudomonadales bacterium; assembly: GCA_964467875.1. GTDB lineage: Bacteria > Pseudomonadota > Gammaproteobacteria > Pseudomonadales > Oleiphilaceae > JAEZAA01. The sequence continues at coordinate 8,564 of CAYXVO010000034.1, forward strand.
CGACCAGCAAATACCAATGGTGACGCTGGCGACGGCGCATCCGGTGAAGTTTCCGGAAGCGGTGGAGAAGGCGGGCATCGGTGTGGAGCCGGAATTGCCCCACCATCTTGCGGATCTGTTCCAGCGTCCAGAGGCCTACGATGTCGTACCGAACGAGCTTTCGGCGGTGCATGATGCGATTCGCCGCAAGGGCATTCAGGGTAGTTAAGTAGACGCTTGCATGGATGCGAGCTGAGCCGCCTTTGTGCGGCTTTTGCATTTATATTGGCACCGTTCATATAGTTGTACGGTTCATAGCTGCGCAGTTCATATAGCTGCGCAGTTCATATAGCTGCACCGTTCATCGTTACAGCATTCATAGTTGCCTGACAGGCGCAAACTCATCCAATCAACCAGCGGTGGTCCGTGATATGAAGAAAGCCATCGTTCGTCGCCCTCATACATCGCTCGATCCTAACTGGCCGAGCGATGTCCCCCTTCTGTTGCGACGGCTCTACCAGGCCCGCGGCATCAACGCCCAATCCCTGATCGATCATTCCCTGCAGCGTCTGCAGTCGGTTGACCAGTTGCAGCAGGTTGACCAGGCAGCGGGTTACCTGGCCGATGCCATCGAGCAGGGCCAGCGTATTCTGATCGTCGGCGATTTTGATGCTGACGGCGCCACCAGTACAGCCGTCGGCGTGCTGGCGCTACGGGCCATGGGGGCGCGGTCGGTGGATTATCTGGTCCCGAATCGCTTTGAATACGGATATGGCCTGACCCCTGAGATCGTGGAGGTTGCCAAGACCCTGCGCCCCGATGTTCTGGTGACGGTGGATAACGGCATTTCCAGTATCGAAGGCGTGGCAGCTGCTCGTGAGGCGGGCATGAAAGTGATCGTGACGGATCACCACTTGCCGGGCGCGGAGTTGCCCACGGCCGAGGCGATCGTTAACCCTAATGCGCCTGGTTGCGCCTTTCCTAGCAAGAACCTGGCGGGTGTCGGCGTCATTTTCTATGTCATGAGCGCTCTGCGCCGTGAACTTCGCAATCGCAACTGGTTTGCCAGCAGCGGACGTGCCGACCCCAACTTGGCGGATCTCCTGGATATTGTGGCGCTGGGCACGGTGGCCGATGTGGTGCCGTTGGATCAGAATAACCGCATCCTGGTACAGCAGGGTTTGTTGCGCATTCGCGCGGGGCGAACCCGTCCGGGCATTCAAGCACTGATCGATGTGGCGAACCGGAGGCGTCAGAGCCTGGTGGCCGCCGATCTCGGTTTTGCGATTGCACCCCGCCTGAATGCCGCCGGACGACTGGAAGATATGTCGGTCGGTATCGAGTGCCTGATCACTGACAGTCCGCAGCTGGCTCATGACCTCGCGATGCAGTTGGAGGAGTTCAATCAGTCCCGCAAGCAGATCGAGCAGGAGATGCAGCAACAGGCGGTCACGGCGTTGGAAGCGCTGCATCTGCGCGAGCAGGGTGAACTGCCCTGGGGGCTGTGTCTGTTTGATGAGACCTGGCATCAGGGCGTAATCGGCATCCTGGCATCACGTATCAAGGAGCGCTTCCACCGTCCGGTCATCGCGTTTGCACCGGGAGAAGGTGAGGATATTAAAGGCTCGGCGCGGTCGATCCCCGGATTGCACATTCGTGATGCGCTGGATCTAGTGGCCAAGCGCCATCCGGGGCTTTTGACCAAATTCGGCGGGCATGCCATGGCTGCGGGGATGACCCTGCGGCGAAGTGGCTTTGAGACATTTTCCCAGGCGTTTGACGAGGTGGTGCGGACGCTGCTGACGGAAGCGGATCTGGCTGCGTCGGTGTTCACCGATGGCCCGTTGCGGGGCGATGAATTTTCGGTCGATACCGCGCGCCTGCTGCGTGATGCCGTGCCCTGGGGGCAGAATTTTCCCGAACCCTTGTTCGATGGCGAGTTCGACATGATCGAGCAGCGCATCGTGGGGGCGCGACACCTCAAGATGGTGTTGCGTGACGCTGATTCAGGCCAGTACCTGGACGCGATTGCGTTCAATGTCGATACCCGCCGTTGGCCCTGCGATACAAAGCGGGTCCGGCTTGCCTTTAAACTCGATATTAATCTCTACCGTGGTCGTGAAAGCCTGCAGTTACTGGTGGATTACCTGGAAGCATGCTAAGACCCCTAGCCATGTATTCCCAGGGCCTGAACTGCTAAAATACCGCGCTTTTCCAGCCAGGCTCTCTAATCACGATACTAACCGGGGTATTCGTACATGCTCGAAGTGAATCCGATCGTTCAGGCCATCAAGGAGATGCAGGGTCGTACCGACACCCTTAGGGGGTATCTTTGACTTCGATACCCGTAAAGAACGGCTAACCGAGGTTGAACGGGAACTGGAAGACCCGAAGGTATGGGACAAACCGGAACGGGCCCAGGAGTTGGGGCGCGAGCGGGTGTCCTTGAGCGATGTCGTGACCACCATTGAAGCCCTGGACAGTGGCCTGGCGGATGCGCGGGAGCTGCTGGACATGGCGGTCGAGGAGCAGGACGAGGAGACGGTCGACGGCGTGCGCGCCGAACTGGAGCGGCTGAACAAGGATCTGGAAGTGCTGGAGTTCCGCCGGATGTTCTCCGGCGAAATGGACCCCAATAACGCCTATGTGGATATTCAGGCCGGCTCCGGCGGCACCGAGGCGCAGGACTGGGCCAACATCCTGCTGCGGATGTATCTGCGCTGGGGCGAGCGGCGCGGATTCAAGTGCGAGTTGCTGGAAGTATCCGCAGGCGAAGTGGCCGGCATCAAAAGCGCGACCATTCATGTTCAGGGCGATTACGCTTACGGCTGGTTGCGGACCGAAATCGGCATTCACCGTCTGGTGCGCAAGTCTCCGTTTGACTCGGGCAATCGGCGGCATACGTCGTTTTCCTCGGTCTTCGTCTCGCCGGAGATCGATGACAACATCGATATCGATATCAATCCCGCTGATTTGCGCGTTGATGTTTACCGGGCGTCCGGAGCCGGTGGCCAGCACGTCAACCGGACCGAGTCGGCGGTGCGGATCACCCACATCCCGACCGGCGCGGTGGTGCAGTGCCAGAGTGACCGCTCCCAGCATAAGAACCGTGATTTCGCTATGAAGCAGCTGCGTGCGAAGCTGTATGAGCTAGAGCTGCAAAAGCGCAGCGCAGCGGCGCAGGCGCTGGAAGATACCAAGTCCGATATCGGTTGGGGTCACCAGATCCGTTCCTACGTGCTTGACCAATCCCGTATCAAGGATCTTCGCACCGGTATCGAAAACTCGAACTGTGGCGCGGTGCTGGACGGTGACATTGATGATTTTATCGAGGCGAGTCTGAAGCAGGGCCTGTAAAGCGCCCGCTCCGCCTTTTGCAGTAATAAACCCGACCTAACGGTGCGATGAGGAATAACGGTGACAGATAATCAAGACCTTCAGTCCCAGCACGAGGCTCAGCTCCAGGACGAGGCTCAAGTCCAGGAAGAGAACAAGCTAATCGCGGAGCGCCGCGCCAAGCTGAAGAAGCTTCGGGAGCAGGGCGAGGCTTTTCCCTGTGATTTTCGACGTGACAGCTACTGCGCAGAGCTGCAGGCGCGTTACGGCGACAAGAGCAAGGAGGAGTTGGCGGAGCTGGGACTGCGGGTGGCTGTGGCCGGACGGGTCATGCTCAATCGGGGCGCGTTTATTGTTCTCCAGGACATGAGTGGCCGGATCCAGCTCTACGTTAACCGTAAAGCCCTGACGCCGGAGCAACTGGACGCCATCAAGGGATGGGACCTGGGCGATATCGTGGGCACGGAAGGCGTGCTGCACAAATCGGGCAAGGGCGACCTCTATGTGGATATGGAAAGCCCGCGCCTGCTCACCAAAGCCTTGAGACCGTTGCCTGACAAGTTCAAGGGGCTATCGGACACGGAGCTGAAGTATCGTCGTCGCTACGTGGATCTGATCGTCAACGAGGAAACCCGCAACGCCTTTCGCATCCGTGCGAAACTGGTGGAAGGTATTCGCCAATACCTGGTTCAGCGCGACTTCATTGAAGCTGAAACGCCCATGTTGCAGGTGATTCCTGGCGGCGCGACGGCACGTCCGTTCGTGACCTTCCATAACTCACTGGATATCCAGATGTTTCTGCGAATCGCTCCCGAGCTGTATCTGAAGCGGCTGGTGGTGGGCGGCTTTGAGCGTGTGTTCGAGATCAACCGCAACTTTCGGAACGAGGGATTGTCGACCCGTCACAATCCGGAGTTCACCATGTTGGAGTTCTATCAGGCCTACGCGGATTATGAGGACCTGATGGATCTGACCGAGGATATGTTGCGCACCCTGGCGCAGGACGTGCTCGGAACCACCGAAGTCCAGTATCAGGGTGAGACTTACGATTTCGGTCAACCGTTTGCGCGGCTGTCGGTATTTGACTCCATCCTGCAGTTCAACCCCACGTTGAAGGCGGAGCAGTTAGACAACCTGGAGGGGGCGCGCAAGATTGCCCAGGATCTGGGAATCCCACTGAAGGACTCCTGGGGGCTGGGCAAGGTTCAGATTGAAATCTTTGAGAAGATGGTCGAGCATCGCCTGCGCCAGCCGACGTTTATCACCCAGTACCCGACGGAAGTGTCACCTCTGGCCCGTCGCAATGATGGCAATCCCTTCGTCACAGACCGCTTCGAGTTTTTTGTGGGCGGTCGCGAAATTGCCAATGGATTCTCGGAGCTGAACGATCCAGAGGATCAGGCGGAACGCTTCCGCAA
>CAYXVO010000035.1:0-13175 GCA_964467875.1 uncultured Pseudomonadales bacterium
AACGGCAGCAGGAGACGAAGTCGGTGTCTGCCTGCTACCCAAGGGCAGTGCGGAGGCCGTTCCCACAGTGTTGGCGCAGAGACAGTTTGGGCTTACGACCAACCAGACCGTCGCGTTTCGTGTGATGACCACCACTGAAGACCATCTCTACAGCGTTGGCGATATTCAGACGCCGAAGGAATCCTGGCATGCCTTGCCACCGCTTGTTGTGCGCCTCGAAAGCGCGGGAGGCGATGCGGATGTCGAGGTGATGCTGGAGTCTGAGTTGACGGAAATCGGCACATTGCGCATTCAGTGTTTTGATACCCATAAGCCAGAACAGCGCTGGCAGCTTGAATTTCAGACCAGGCGACAGGGCGGCGCTCGGCAGACGGATGCCACGCTTCATCCCCAACTGGGCCAAGCCATATCTCGGATTCAGGGTTTTTACGAGCAACGCCAGCATGACGCGCGCTCCTTTAAGGCACTTCGTACGGACCTTGAGCTCTGTTTAGGGGCTCGGGATGATTGGGGGCTCGGTGAAAACAGGGCGTTGGCGGACGTGCTATTGGAGCTTGCAGACCGCCGTCGTCGTTCCCAGTGGCAAGAACGTGCCTGGCTCCATTGGGTCGGGTTTTGTACACGACCGGGGACCGGACATGCACTGGACCGGGACCGGCTTGCAAGACTGGAGGACGTCTATCGGCAAGGCGTTGCACATCCGGACGAGCAGGCGGTGTGGGCGGAATGGTGGAATCTTTGGCGTCGCGTTGCGCCAGGGCTGGATCAGAACTGGCAGCAAGCGCTTCTGGATGACATCGGCTATTTCCTGCGGCCGTCCAATGCCCGATCCCGTAAGCGTCAAGCCGAGCTTGCCGGACGAGCCTATGACGATATGGTCCGTTTGCTGGGCGCGCTGGAAGAATTGACGGTCGATCAGAAGATTGAGGCCGGCACCTGGCTATTTGAAAGACTGCGTAAACCTGGTGAAAGCCCTCATACCTGGTGGGCGTTGGGACGGATCGGTGCGCGTCTGCCATTCTCCGGCCGTTTGGATCGAGTCATACCGCCCGCCAAGATTCAGCCCTGGCTCAGTGAGTTAATACGGGGCGATTGGCGCAAGCAACGGGTGGCGGCACTCGCGGCAACCTTGCTGGCGCGCCGCAGCGGTGACCGGGCGGTCGATCTGGACGACGAACAGCGGGCCCAGGTTGTGCAAAAGCTCAAGCAGGCCAAAGCCCCCGAACGCTGGATTCAACTGGTGGAAGAGGTGGTCGGTTTGGATCAGGAGGATCGGGGTAGCCTCTTTGGTGAATCATTACCTAGCGGGCTTGTGCTGCTTGACGGTTAGGCGCTGGCACGGGGCGTGAAAGATAAAGATCCAACCGCCCCCTGTGGTTAAGCGGAATTTGCTCGGGGCTCTCCTGCAGACGAGTCCAGGTCCATTGCACCAGGCAGGGGCATATAGGCGGGATCGCCTCCTTGTTCGAAAACGCTAGCCTGTTCCTCCTGCGTAAGACGGGCGTTGCCATACCAGGGCATGAGCGCATAACGGCTGCGACTGGCGTGAAAGTCGACAAACGGGTACTTGATGATGTCGAAGTACGGCGAGTAGTCGAAATCCGATGGGGTGCAGAGTTTCGGATTGCGGCGAAAGAGCTGCATGCCGCTTTGCGTCGTCTTTTTCACCAGCGGCAGAATCGGATACTGAATGGAGGCAAAGGCCTCGGCGATCATGGTCGAACACACGGTTCGCGTGGGCTTGCCAGGGCGTCGTTCGAACAGGCTGGAGCGCCAGCGGCGGGGTAGCATGAGCCAGAATGGCATCATGAGCCGAAACAGGTCGAAGATCTGGCGGATGTCGTAGTCCGTACCCAACTGGTTCACCGAGAAGTTCACCAGATTCTGGGCGTCACGGTAGGTCAGTTCACGGGGGCGGCAGAGGCGCAGATGGTCCCGGTCGTAGGCAGCCAGAGGGCGCACGACGGTGCCGAGTCCCAGCTCGCTTTCCACGATCAGCTGAACATCGGGCTGGCAGTCGAAACTGTCGCGAATACGCTGGCGGACTAACGGGTTCTCGATGTCGTGCAGGCGCCCGATATACAGCGCCGCGTGAGACCAGCGACTTTGGGTGATGAGTTTGATGACATCACTTACCCGGGAGCGACCTTCAACCAGAATTACATCGCCTATTTTCACTTCCTGGCGAATTCGATCAAAGTTGCTCAGCGGGAAGTCCAAGGGCGGCCGCATCCGGGTCATCCAGCGTACGGCGAGATCGATGAACTTGTATTTGGCTTGCATACCCATGGCGACTAACGCTCCAGGGACCGCGGGCAGTCCTGTCCTGCGGAACAAAGTCAGCTTGAAATGATTGGTAACGCGTTATTGCGTAGGCGCCGACAACGGCAAGCATTTGGAGCAAAAATCGCACGTTTGTTTACGACGAACGCCTAAGTTATTTATAGCTCAGTTTGCGAGGCTTTGCTGGCTGGGGGCAGGGGCGATTCGAAACCGGCGTGCCAACGCTTGATCCTGACCTGGTGCTTGACCAATTCCAGTAACTCCACCAGCGCATCAATGATGGCAACGTCATTGTCGCCCTGGGCGTAAGACTTTTCCTGCAGGAAGACCTCCACGATATCTTCAATGAACTGATGATTCTCGCTGGAGGAAAGATCTCGGAGCAGATTATCTATTACCTGCGCCACGATATCCGACACCGCGCGCTCTAGCGTGTCGGAAATGCTGCCGCCGAGCACCGGGATCATTTGCAGGCGTCTGACATCCCGGTTCTGGGCAATGGCGCGATCAACCTGGACCGAGAGGTAGCGCCGAAGATCAGCCTGCTTGGGGATATAGGCATCCTGAGCGGCCTGAGCGACTTTGCTGGACAGCCAGTCGACGATCAGCTCCTTACGCGGCAGTAACACCTGTTGTTGAATCTGATGGAATAAGGGGGAGCCTGAGCGGATTTCCTCCTGGGTACCCGATAGCACCTTTACCACGATCCGGTCAGACAGCTCTTCCAGCAGCACTTCGTAATAGAACTTGAAAAAGCCGTATACCGTAGAGTTGGAGAAATCGATGATCTCGTATTTCTTCAAGCGGTATAGGATTGAGAAAATCCGCAAGATCCGCAGGAACCTGAGCGCTGGGATGGGAATGCAGCCAAGCAGGTCATACCAGTGGGCAAACGGGAAAAAGTACCAGCGGGGATATTCCCGTACAACAATGGCGCGAATCCAACGGACCCCGAACTCAATAAGAAATATAACGACGAACGCCAGATCGTAATAAAAGAAGCTCTCGTGCAAGGGCGCGTATGCCGTGACCAGGGCTGGGACCTGTTGTTGCAGAATTTCGCGTACCGGGTCGGTGGCATAGATAACGTCAAAGATCAGCCAGGTGAGGTTGAGCAAGAGTAACGCCAGCATCACCACGTCCAGTAGTAGCCAACCGGTTTGATGGCTGCTGCGGAGATTTTGCCAGTTGATCTTGAAATTCATTCGTTTCGTTGACTCCCGTAAATACTGACAGAGGGGGTCGAAGCAAATTCCACTGGAATGCACCTCGCGATTTTCCGTCTGAAGGGTAGCGCCTAAAGGGTACGCCAGGGCGCAACGGAAGCGGAATAAATCTGCAGTCCATATGAGATTAGAGCCTGGATCTATATTAGAATAGGTCGGCACGTCTTCCGTGTGACTTCCAAAGCATACAATAATTTACGCGCTGGCTGCACATCGAAGCGGGACGAATGGGTTGGTTGGTCCCCCGAGGTGACCTGTTGGCTCAACGAGTCTCCCTGCTTGTGCGCAGCACCGGGAGATACCAACTTAGCTAAGGGCGAGGTGTTTATTCCATGGCGAATCAGAAGCAGGATCCCGAACAGGAACAGGCCAATCATTTGTCGCGCAAGGTCAAGGATTCTGCTCGTCAGATCTGGCTTGCCGGGCTTGGGGCCTATACCAAGGCGGAGGAGGATGCCGGCCGCTTTTTTGAGAAGTTGGTCATGGAAGGTGAGGATTTAGAGTCGAAAACCCGAGGAGCGGTTGAGAAGCAAATCCGGGTTGTCGAGGACACGGTCGAAGAGGTGAAGACCAAGGCGACTGGCACCTGGGGCAAATTGGAAAACGTATTTGATCAGCGCGTGTCTCAAGCCTTGCATCGTCTGAATATTCCCACCAAAGCGGAGTTCGACGCGCTGGCGGAGGAGGCGGCGGGGCTACGGCGGGAACTGGAGACGCTGCGCAAGCAGACCAAGGGCTAGCCTGCGCCGGGGTCAAGCCTGCACCGGGGTCAAGCCTGCATCGGGGTCAGGTTCCTGGCCCCTCCTTGCATGATCAGCTGATATAGGCCTTGCCCACTTCCATGAGTTGAAGGCGGGCATCTTCCTGAAGGAAAGGCGCCACCTGTGCCAGCACCTGATAGATGCCCCGGCTAAGATCCATGGTGTGTCCGTTCAGTACATTGCGCACCGTGTCGAAACTGATCCAGTAGGTGATGCCGAGCACGATGTTCTGGCAGAGTGCGTCCACCTCGTCGTCAGTTGCCAGCAGGATGCCTTGCTGTTTCATGCCCCGGCAAATCGCCCGCGTGGCGAGTAGCTTCTTGTTCAGAATGCGCTTGAAACGCGGCTTGATCCGTTCATAGCGACCCAGCACGTTGACCAGGTCCTGGTACAGAAAGCGGTACTGGGCGATCGCCTCGAACAGTAAATGCAGGAACAACCACTGGTCTTCCACGCCCAGAATCGTCTCCGGCACATCAAGAAGATCACTGATCTTGTTCTCGAACTGGTTGAACAAGCCGTCGACGATCTCCGCCTTGTTCTTGAAGTGGTAATAGAGATTTCCTGGGCTGATGTTCAGCTCGTCCGCAATCTGCAACGTCGTGACGTTTGGCTCTCCCTGCTCGTTGAAGAGCATGAGGCTTGCCAGCAAAATTCGGTCTTTGGTTTTCATTCAGTCCCAGTTCTGTCCTTGCGGGTTCATGCTGCGCTCCGGGAATCCTGGAGCGCAGGTGACAGCATAACGCCATTTTGTACGTTTGGCGTCTATCACCTTACGACCATACCTTGCTGCTGATACCTGGCTGCGGGGTCTGTCCAGGCCAGATTCAGCGTTCAGGTTTGGATCAATCCATCGCGAAATCGGCCCAGATCGGGCAGTGGTCGGATGGCTTTTCCATACCCCGGATATCGTAGGAGATGCCGGACGCGGTGCAGCGCTCCAGTAGCGGCGGGGTTGCCAGGATCAGATCGATCCGCAGGCCATGCTTGGGCTCCCGTTCAAAGCCGCGGCTGCGGTAGTCAAACCAGCTGAAGTGATCGTCAGTCTCTGGATGGTGATGGCGATAGGTATCGGTCAGGCCCCAGCTCTTGAGATGCGCGAGCCACTCTCGTTCCTCTGGTAGAAAGCTGCACTTGCCCGTGCGCAACCAACGCTTGGCGTTGTCGGCGCCGATGCCAATGTCGATGTCTTCCGGTGAAATGTTCATGTCGCCCATGACGATCATGTTGTCCGTGGCGGTCATGTTGGCCCGCAGGTAGGCGTTGAGGTCCGCGTAGAACTTTTCCTTGGCGGGAAACTTAAGCGGATGGTCGCGGCTCTCGCCCTGAGGAAAGTAGCCATTAATGACGGTGACTCGCTGACCGTTATGCTCGTACTCCGCCAGGATCAGACGGCGCTGTGCGTCGTCGGGATCGTGGGGCAGGCCTTTCATGACGTGAATGGGTGCCTTGCGCGATAGCAGGGCGACGCCATAGTGACTCTTCTGCCCAAAGTATTCTGCGTGATAACCCAGACTCTGTATGAATCCAAGTGGGAAATCCTCGTCGACGACCTTGGTTTCCTGGATGCCGATAATATCCGGCTGGTAAGCCTGAACCAGGCGCTCCAATTGATGGAAGCGGGCGCGAATACCGTTGGTGTTGAAGGAGACGACTCTCATGCCGGGGCTTTACCTCTAGGTGGCCACTGCGGGAAAAGACGCGCATCCAGCGAATCAGACGCGGACGCACGCCTTGGCGTGGCGCGAATTCTCGCTCCTTTCCCGGGTAGAGTTCAAGCAACCTTGGCCGAAGGCCGGATATCCGGCTCTTGCTGGTAAGACTTTACTCCCTGTGCCGATAACAGATTACTCCACGAGATCTCTGCTTTGGAACGGGGCGGGAGACCGCTCTGGCCTCAGGTAGAAATGGGTAATGTTGTCATCGGTAAACTTGCCGAAAAATGAGCTGACTTCAGTAATCTGCTTGAGCGATGCCTGTTTACTGAACGGGTCTTTGACGATGACCTTGATGTCGTTGAAGTGGTCGCGAATGTTTGAAAACCGTGCCTTCAGGGTGCAACTGACAATCTGCTCGGGAGTCACATTAAACCGCAGTGCCAGATCCCGTCGGGCCGCGTCGGTATCAGCGTGACTCAAATTCTCCCGAGTGAGCAGGTGGCGGAGCTTTGTCCGGTCAATCAGGCGCCCGGAGAAGCTGTCGGGTGCCTGTCTCGACTTACGCCGGAACAGTTCCCAGAAATAGTTGTCCGTGAGGTGGCGGAACTCGCTAAGATCAGACAGACAGGCTTCCACATAGTCCCGGCAGTCCGAGTCTTCCAGCACTTCATTGATCGCCTCTCTTAAAAGCCAATCAAAGCCAATCGAGGTTTTGTGGCCATAGACCTTGCGATACATCTGGTGGCGGCTATAGACGAAATCCTCTAGGGCACCCAGGCCCTTGGCGGTAATCGCCAGCCCAAGCCAGGGCTGATGGCGGTCCCAGCCGATGCGAAGGTTATTGAGCAGATGGTCGAGGTTGAAACCACCAATGGTGACCGACGAGTGAAAGCCATCGCGCAGCATGTAATCGGCACGATCCGCGTCAATTTCCCCCGAGACCAGCAGCGATAGCAGCTTCTGCATGAGTTTGCCGTAGGCTACCTCTGGATGTGGCGGCGTCTGGTTGGGCCAATCATCGCGTGTGATAAGGCGCCAAAAGGTCTCCGCATGGGCGCAAAAGGTCTCGCTGGGTGCAAGTGTGGTGGTTTCCATGATGCCGAGGACATCGGTGGGCTCAATGCCAAAGCCGCTGGAATCAATGTCCTGCAGGATCTGCCAGGCGCACCGAACTGAATAATGCTCATGCTCCAGTTCAGTCGGGGGCTGATGGTACAGGGCTGTGGTGTCGATACCCTGCCACAGCTGCTGGAATCGACCCGGCACACTCATCATGGCGCGGATGCTGCGGGCCTTGGTGAACTGGTGAGAAAAACTGGAATGCCCGCAGTCGTGGAGCAGGCAGGCCAAGCGCGTCAGTTTGTGGAAATAATCCAGGGCCGGTAGCTGGTTAAGCTGTACGTCCCCCAGGCCTTGTTTGCCATATTCCGCCAGATAGGCGGAAATCATGGTACGAAACATCCGCCCGCCCGTGTGCATGGCGCCAATACTGTGAAGAAACCGGGAATGGGTGGCACCCGGAAAGACCAGCGACAGAATATCGTTCTGACAGATAAAACGCAGGCGCTGAAACAAGGGATGGTCGAGGACCAGCACCTCGTGCTTATAGAGAGAAATCCCGCCGTGTACAGGGTCCATGATCAGGCGGTCGTAGGCCCCTAAAAGATCGTTCAAGTGATTGGTCATGCTGCGCTCGCGGGTAAGGCCTTCGTTGTTGATACCAATGAGGGAACGGGCTGGTCGATACAAGCCCTGCATCCGTCCAGAAACAGACGCAAACCCCTGTGTGATCTCTGGCATTTTAGGGATGGTATGGCGTATTGTAGCCCACCAGAATTACATGCTGGATAACAACGTTACAGGATCTGACTTGCAGGGCAGGGGTTCGTCCGCTACATCTTAACTAGGTTCGACTTACCAAGGTCCGAAAAGTCGGGAATGGTTGTGGTTTTCGCGAAGAACGCTTCTCGGGAAAATGCAGGTCTGGCGATAAAACAGGTTTCCCATGGAAACGGTGCCGACCTCCAGGTGTGAGCTTCGATCTCACGGTTATTTTATGCGCTGCGCCAACGGACAGTACTTGCCATGGCAGAGACAATCCTTCTGATCGACCCGGCTACGGCGAGGGATCGGCGCTTTGCGGAGTTTCTCGAAAGTAAGGGACACTTCGTGGTGTCCTGCCGCGGGCTCGATAGCGCGGAGCGTGAGCTTCGCGCCGGGACTCCAAGCCTGATTGTCTGTGATCTGCCAACCGCGCAAATTCGTGATCTGGTCGGCCGCCTGAAGGGCACGATTCCGGTTCCCGTTCCGGTGATTGCCGTGTCCGAAGCAGGCTCTGCGCAGGACGTGGTTGACGCACTCCGGGCCGGCGCCAAGGATTTCATTCTGAAGCCACTGACGGATTTCACGCTCGTGCAGGAGGCCGTCGATCGCCAGCTTGAGCAGGTGCGCCTCTATCGCCTGAATCAACGTTACCGACAGGAACTTGAGGGCGCGAACAAGGAACTTCAGGTCAACCTCGAAGAGTTAAGGGCAGATCAACGAGCAGGACGTCATATTCAGCTCAAGTTGTTTCCGGAACGGGGCCGCGAAATGGGCGGGCTGGGCTTCGATCATCTCATCAAGCCATCACTTTATCTGAGCGGCGACTTCCTCGATTACTTTCAGATTGACGAACGCACGGTTGTCTTTTATCTTGCCGACGTTTCGGGGCATGGGGCATCATCGGCATTCGTCACGGTGCTGCTGAAGAACCTGACCAATCGCTTGCAGCGCAATCTGCGCCGGGGTTCAAGTGACGATCTGTTCTATCCGGTGCGGATACTGGAACGGGTCAATATGGAATTGCTGGAAACGGGATTAGGCAAGCACCTCACCATGTTTGCCGGGGTTCTGGATACGTCCACGCGCCAGTTGACCTAGTCCTTGGGCGCGCATTTTCCCATGCCGATTCTCAAAACAGATGGCGGCGCGGAATACCTTTCGGGAAGTGGTATGCCGGTAGGATTGTTTGAGCAGGCGAAGTTCGTGGCGCACGAGATCCAATTGCCGCGGCGGTTTTCACTGGTGCTGTTCTCTGACGGCATTCTGGAAGTACTGCAAGGCAAGGACATCGCCAGCAAGGAGCGAGAATTACTCGAACTTGTGGCGGGAACGGAGACGACGGTCGACAGCCTGGAGCAGGCGCTCGGGCTGAGGGACATTATGGAACCCCCCGATGATATTGCCATGATGACCATTACTGAAGCGACGGTGGCCGATGCCCAGTTTTAGAATTTTGCAGGCTGAGCAACAGGGTGTTTACATCCTGAAATTCATCGGCGAGATTCGCCTGAATTTGTGCTCGACACTCGACCGGATTATTGATGGTATGAGTGCGAATCCGGAGTTTCGCACGGTCGTGGTGGACCTGACCGAAGCTGAGCTGGTTGACAGTACCACCCTTGGCCTTCTGGCAAAGATCGCCATTTTCGCTAAAAGCCGCAGTCCCCTCTTGCCCACCATTATTTCGACCAATCCCGACGTTACGCGCCTGATCTTAACCATGGGATTCGACCAGATCTTTGTGATCGTCAAACAGGCTGCCTCCGGCATTGAGCAGCTGGCGGAGATTCCCATTCTTAATGCGACCGAGGGCGAAGTGCGGGATAAGGTGCTGATGGCCCATCGCCTGCTGATGGAACTCAATGAGCACAATCGTGCCGCCTTCAAGGATCTCGTCACAGCCCTCGAACATGATTGCATCCGCTGTGGTGAAACCCCCTGATTGCTAATTTCCCAGTCCTTGCGGCGCTCCTATGTAACCTGTTTAATACTGCCAGCGTGGGAGTTGTTTAGGTGCTGGAATTGATTGGAAGCAGATTCAAATGACAACCGTTGTGCAGCCCGATACCGATGTCCGCTCCGAAACAGATGTTCGGGCGGATACCGATGCTCGCTCCGAAACTGAGGAGCGCTCCGAGAAATCCGCAGTGCCTGAGAAAGCCAGAATCACCGTTCTCGGCGGCGGTAGCTTTGGAACGGCGCTGGCAAATATTGCCGCGGAAAATGGTCATCCCACCAAACTTTGGTTGCGGGATGCAGAGCGGGCGGACGAGATCCGCTCCCAGCGCGAAAATACCCGTTATCTGCCGGGCTGTGCCCTGCATGAAAACCTGGATCCGGATACGGATCTGGTGGCCTGTCTGACAGGCGCGGAACTGGTACTGGTGTCTGTACCCAGCAAAGGGGTGAGGGAGGTGCTGCAACAGGCAAAACCTCATCTGCAGGCCAACCAGATCCTGGTGAGCACAACCAAGGGCATTGAAGCGGGAACTTTCAAGCTGATGAGTCAGATCATCCGGGAGGAAGTGCCGAGCGCGCGCATTGGGGTATTGAGCGGTCCGAACCTGGCCAAGGAGATTGGTCTGCGGTCGCTGACGGCAACGGTCATCGCGAGTCCTGATCCTTCCGTGCGGAATTTCGTTCAGGAAGTGCTGGGTTGTGGCTATTTCCGGGTGTATGCCAACTCCGATATGTATGGAGTGGAGTTGGCCGGCGCCTTGAAGAATATCTATGCCATTGTGTCTGGCCTGGCCGCGGCCCGGGGCATGGGCGAGAACACCAAGGCGATGCTGATGACCCGCAGCCTGGCGGAAATGAGCCGGTTTGCTGTCTGCCTGGGGGCCAATCCGATGACCTTTCTCGGTCTGGCGGGCGTTGGCGATCTCATCGTCACTTGCACATCGCCACTAAGTCGCAATTTCCGGGTCGGATTTGCCATTGGCAATGGTGAGCCACTGGACGAGGCGGTGGAATCTTTGGGCGAAGTGGCGGAAGGCATCAATACACTCCGGCTCGTGAAGGAAAAGGCCAAGGAGATGAATATCACCATGCCGCTTGTTGCCGGCCTTTATGCCATCCTGTTTGATCGCCAGCCCATTGATGAAGTCATCAGCCAGTTAATGCTGCGTGAACAGAGCAGCGATGTTGAGTTTGTATTGCCCCGCGGCAACTGAGGAATCTCTGGTGAGCGGCGATTGCGCGACGGGTTTTGTGGGTGGCGCGAAGGAAGGAGAATCCGGGTGAGCCAAGTACAGCAGTTATATTTGATGCGTCATGGTGAAGCTGCCTGGACCACGCCCGATGCGGAGCGCGCATTGAGCGCGCAAGGGGTGGCGCAGACGCGACAGGTGTTGGCGGCCCTGGGCGCGCGCATGACCCAGTTACAGGTTCTTTTGAGCAGCCCTTACCGGCGGGCGCGCCAGACTATGGCCGAGGCTGAGACTGTCACCGGCCTACGGGCGACACGTCACGACTTTCTGACGCCAGACGAGCCGCCGTCCCAGACACTTCGGTTGCTGGAACCCTTAATAGGCGAGGTGACACTCGTGGTGGCCCATCAGCCGTTGCTGGGCAACCTGGTCAGCCTTTTGACCGAAGGCAACCAGCGTCAGCCCTATCCCTTCGGAACCAGCGAAGTGGTTTTGCTCGAAATTGATGCCTGGACGCCTGGCGGTGCACGCCTGATCCAAGCGTGGCGCCCCTGATGACGTAGAGAATGGCGTAGAAAGCGGCGTCGGTTAGCGCAACCGTTCGATTTCCTCTGCCACGATACTGACCGCCTTCTCCAGCACGGCTTCGGGTGTGTAGAAGTGAGGAGAGAAGCGAATGCCGCCACCCCGGTACGCGCAAATGACGCCCCGGCCCATCAGGGCATGCTGCAGGGCCGCGCCAGGGACCTGAGCAACCTGAAACGTCAGGATGCCCCCGTGGCGCCCAGGCGTGATCGGCGAGATAAACTCCACACCGTCAATCTTGCCTAGTTCCCGTGCCAGCCAGGCAATCTTGCCCAGCAGGCTTGCTTCCACATTCTCCATGCCGACGTCGAGTAGCAGTGAGATGCTTGCATTCAACGCGTGCGCGCCGAGCATATTCGGGCTCCCGCATTCAAAGCGCGTGGCGTCCTCAGCAGGTTGCCAGGATCTTTCGTCATAGTTGCCGCGGTTCTGGACCATGTGCCAGCCATACTCGAGCAACTTCAGATCATCGCGCACATTTGGATGCACATAGAACAGGGCTAAGCCTTCGGGCCCCAGCATCCATTTATGACCATCGGCCATGACGAAATCTGCCTGGATAGCCTGCACGTCAAACTGAAGCGCACCGATACTCTGGATAGCATCGACGCAATACAGGATGTCTCGTGGCTTCAGCGCCGACCCGATCATTTCAAGGTTGAGTCGAATGCCGCTGGCATATTGCACCGAGCTGACCGAAACCAGGCGTGTTGCCTCCGTCAGTGCGGCCAGAATGGCGTCTTCCGGGGTGTGCGCCTTATGCAGGTTGGCCTCAATGATTTTGACGCCCTGATTCTGCAGCGCTTCCCACACAATCCGGTTTGAAGGGAATTCATCGCTGGTGATGACCACCTCGTCGCCTGCCTCCCAGGAGAGTCCCAGGGCAACGAATGACAGCGCCTCCGAGGTGTTTTTGAGGAGGGCGATGTCCTTGCCGGAGGGGGCGTTGATCAGACGCGCCAAGCGCTCACGCAGTTGCCGCTCACAGTTGATCCAGCGTGGATAATGGCGGGCGCCTTCACTCAGGTTTTCCTGGGCGAAGTCACGCACGGCCTGGGCTGTGCGGCGCGGCCAAGGGGCAACCGCCGCGTGATTGAGATAGCAGAGGTCTCGATCCAACGGAAATTCGTTTTCAAAAAGGCTCATTTGAAAATGGCTCCTTGCCTCAGTCAGTACAGGGGAGGGATCACCACACACGGCCGCTAACGAGCGTGCCGCCTAACGTAATCAAAACGGTGCAAACCGCACAGTAGGAGATAACCGCATCTCAACCAGTCATAAGCACGCTGAATGGCGGGGTTCATTGCGCGGCAAGGATACATCAAGCGGTGGAGAAATCTAAGGCTGTAAGGCGGTATAATTGCCCCATTTTGGTCAGCCGTGCCCGCTCCGCTGACACTTAAGAGGCGAACTGCAAGAGGCAACGTGATGTTTCCCGTTCAGTACATTGAACCCGTGTTCCGACCACCCAGTGAAGCACAGTCCTTCATTCTGCAGGTGACCAATGGGTGTTCCTGGAATCAGTGCACGTTCTGTGAGATGTACACCCAGCCACAGAAAAAATTTCGTGCCCGCAAGGACGACGAGATCCGGCAGGACCTGGAACGTATGAGTCAGGCCTATCCCGGCCTGCGGCGGGTCTTTCTTGCCGACGGCGATGCCATGGTGCTGCCGACCCGACGCCTGAAA
>CAYXVO010000036.1:0-13113 GCA_964467875.1 uncultured Pseudomonadales bacterium
ATACCCTGACCAGCATTGGAGAGCTATTCTCCGCGCTTGAAAGTGGCGTCGACCTGCGCGACCTGATCGGGCTGGAGTCTGCCGTCACCAGCCCCTGGACCGATGAAGAGCCCACGGTTGTCGACATGATGGAGATCGCCAAGCTATTCGGCCGGGCGCTCACGCCGGAGGCCATTGCGAAATCCATTGAACTGGATCTGTTTCGGCCCGAGGGCAATAAAGTACGGGTGCGCAGCCTGCGCACGTTGAAGGCAGGCGGCGAACTGGTTGCTACAGGGATTCCCCTGGAAGCTTTGCTCGACATCGTGCGCATGTTGCGCGGTAACGTGGAGCGCGTTGCGGATGCGCTGGTCGGACTGGTCGCCGAACATGTTTTGGAGAAGTACGGTGACCGCACCCTCCCCCCGCCGGAAGAGTACCCGCAACTTGCCGAATTGATCTGGCGTTTGCGGCCGCTAGCGGAGATGGCGGTGCATGCTGAACTGGCCCGCGCCATGGAAAAGGCCGCGAGCCGGATCCTGAGCGACAAGCTGGAAACCATGATCGAGCAGCTGGATCAATCAAAGAAATAGATAGATAGATAGATAGATAGATAGATAAACAAGAACGCCCTCGGCGCTCAGTGGCAACGAGGGCGTTTTAAGAACACCGAAAGCTTAATGGGCAATAGCGCTGAAACCATCCACCTGGGTCACCAGGTCGTCAATCCGCTCCAGGTATTGGCGGTTATCCTGATCCCATGGATGAAATCCAGGTCGATAGAATTCCAACCATTCCGGAATGACCCGCCGCAGTACGCCAGGCTTTAGCCATTGAAAACTGAAGGATGCGGCCCAGCCTTTAAGATTCCATAGTCCACCTTCCCGGTGAATCACCTGAATATAGAAGGTGTAGAACAACATCCAGAAGATAATAGTCGCCATTGTCAGCGCAAATGTTCGATAAAAATATGCCTTGAGTCCTTTGCCTACCACCTGGCTGTATACGTCGAAAGCCACGGCCTTGTGTTCGGTCTCTTCCAGGGCATGCCACTGCCAGATGGCGGCATAGCGCGGATGAGCATTTTTCAACAGGTCCGAGTCACGCAGCAGTGTGTCGGCAAGAATCGCAGTGAGGTGTTCCAGCGCAACGGTAACCGCCAGTTGCAGGCTGTGAGGTAACACACGCTGCAGAAACGACAGCAGCCGTATGACCGCGCCTTCCATTTTCTTAACCGGCAGCCCGGCGTCCACCATGGCTTCGTTGTATTCTTCGTGCTCGCGGCCGTGCATTGCCTCCTGCCCGATGAACGCAGTCACCGACTCCTTCAGAGTGGGATCCGTGATCTGATGACGGTAGTTGCGCACGCTATCAATGAAAAAGCGCTCTCCCACAGGGAAGAAAATTGACAAGGTGTTGTAAAAGTGTGAAATGTGCAGGTGCTGGTTGTTCCACCGGCTGATCTCTTCCTTAGGAAGATGGAAAGCGAGATTACGGCGAATCGGCGTAATGGCGTTATTCATGAATGACCCACCCTATGTGCCATTGTCGAATGTTACGATAATGAATGTAATGTAAAGGACTCACTGCTGTCTAACAAATTTGTGCAGACTGTGAAGGGTTCGCCGTTTTTCGTCTTCGTCACTTTGTGGCTATGGTTGATTATCTCAGCCTGCTTCCGGCCTCTCTGGATTTTAATGCGGACAACAATGATCATGAATCTTGCCCCGTTCTTTCGCCAGATCATCTACGGCAAACTCGATCCCGAGGCGCTCCCCCCCGATCAGGAACGCAACGTTCGTTACGCGTACTCGATTATCGTGCTGATGCTTCTGGTTGGAATGCCTTTCCTTCTGCGTTCCATTCAATGGGGTCTTTCACTGCGCATCTTCTGCCTCGGCTTCGGCATCCTCGTCGCGTTGCTGCTGCTGCTATGCAACCCCTATCGGAAGAATTTGCCACTTGTCGGCAACATCATTATTAGCACGTTCTTGATCGCGGTAATCGGGGCAATTGTGACGGGCGGAGGCTTTGAGGGGCCGGCAGTGGGCTGGCTATGGCTCTTACCTGTTTTCGCTGGGTTTCTGATTGGATTGAAAAGCGCTGTGCTTTGGGCAGTACCCAGTCTGTTACTGGTCTTTGGTCTGTACCTTTTGGAAAAGTACGGAGTGGCGATACCAGATCTTACGCCGCTAGAGAGTCAATTGGAGCACCGGCTGCTGCATTATCTGGGCATCTATGGTTCGGGAATTCTAGTCACTCTCGGATTTCTGGCGTCACTTCGGCATTCCGAAAGGCGCTACAAGCGCCTAATCTCCCAACTCGAACGGGAAGTCATTCAGCGGGAACAGGCACAGCAGGATGCTCAACAAGCCAGCCAGGCCAAAAGCCAGTTCCTGGCCAACGTGAGCCATGAACTGCGCACCCCCATGAATGCGATTATCGGTATGGTTCAGTTAATGCAGGGCTCGGCTTTGGACGAGACCCATCAACGCCAGATGCAGGTCATCGACCACTCCGGGCGGTTCCTTCTCAGCCTGATCAACGATGTGCTCGATCTCTCCAAGATTGAGGCCGACCGGCTGGAACTGGAAGTTGCACCGTTCCTGTTTGACCAGATCATCACTGATCTCGCCATTACCATGGGGTTCCACGCCCATGAGAGGAAGCTCGACTTCCGCGTGGACATCGACCCGGAGCTGCCTGCGGTGATGGTCGGCGATGCACTCCGATTAAGTCAGGTGCTGATGAATCTGATCAGTAACGCAATCAAGTTTACCGACCATGGTGGTGTCGAAGTACGGATGAAGCTGGCCGAGCAAAGTGGCGACGCCATTCTTCTCGATTGCTGGGTATGCGACACCGGCATCGGCATGAGCGATGATTATGCACGCTCTTTATTCAAGCCTTTCTCCCAGGCCGACACCTCGATTACGCGGCGATACGGCGGCACAGGTCTCGGTCTCGCCATCAGCAAGCGCCTGATCGATCTCATGGACGGTCAGGTCGAGGTCTCCAGTGCATTGCGTCAGGGCAGCACATTTCACCTGCGCATTCCGCTCAAACAGGCGGAGCGGGTTACAGGTGCCATGGAAGACTATATCCAGAATCTGCAGGCGGTTACCCGTGCGTGCCAGGGGCAACGAGCAACATTGGTATGGGCGGACGATCATGAGCGGCACATCCTGCAAAGACTGCTCACTTCCTTTGGTTTCAATGTAGAGTCGGTATCCAAAGCGCCGGATTCCGGCCAGGGCATTGCAGGTGATTGGCTCATCCTGGCAAGTGGACCTGATCTCCCCGGGCTCCTGCAGCTCAAGTCTGAACGTGCTGAACACACCCACATTCTGATCCTGTCGGACGCCTTTCAAGCACTCAGTGCCCCTGCGCCCGGTGCATTCCAGCAACTGCAACGCCCGGTCACCCGCGCCCAGTTACTGGCGTCGCTCACCCACATTTATGGTACCGAGGCAAAACCCATACAGAGTGAAACCGCGCGCGCCAGCGATGCACTACGTGATCGCGTCATTCTGTTGGTAGAGGATAACCAGGTAAACCAGGAGGTCGCCAAGCGGATTCTGGAAAAGGCCGGCGCCGACGTGATTGTTGCCAACAACGGCCGGGAAGCACTTCAGGCTATTCAGGCACGGACATTCGATGCCGTGCTAATGGATGTACAGATGCCGATCATGGATGGCATCGAAGCCACACGCCAGATCCGTGGCATTGCGGCCTTGCGGGATATACCGATTCTGGGAATGACCGCCCACGTACACCAGGCCTATTTGGATGCCTGCCTGGAAGCCGGCATGTCTGCATGTCTCACCAAGCCCTATCGGCGCGATGCATTAATTGCGGCCATCCAACGTTGGCTGAAACCCAACGCTGCGCCGTCAACCTAGTGCCGCCAGCATCACACCGTCTAATGGACCGGTACGTTATGGCGTTTGGCTTCATCCACTTTGGGCAGTCTTAGTTCCAGCACCCCGTTCTTGAACTCCGCATGGCCCTGCGCGCCGTCCACCTCAACTGGCAGCGGAACCGAACGCTGGAAACTCTCGTGGGATATCTCGCTGCGGAAATACTCCCCCTCCTCCGACTGACTCTCCCGTTTTTTGCGACCACTGATGGTCACCTTCCGCCCAGTCACCGAGACGTGCAGGTCATCTTTCTCCATACCCGGCACCTCGACCCGCACCAGAATGTCCTGATGCCGATCAATGATATCGACCTTTGGCTCCTTGCCCAGAAACGGCAGGCTCAAGTTGTTGAAGAAGTCCCGATCAAAGCCAAAAGAACGCAGTAAACCTCGCGGCATGAACCCTTCCAACACCCGATCCATCATCCGATCCATCTCATCGAACGAGCCAAGCATCTGCCCGGTTGCGACGATCTCGGGATTGCGTTCGCTATGTGTCGGCCCCGGCACATTGTTCTCGTTGCCAGCTTTGCCCTGATCTTGATGAGCCTTCGTCTTTGCCGCCGCACCTTTGCTGCGGTCGTCCGAGACGGCTCCACTGACGTACTGATTCACCTTGGTGTCACGCTGCTTCGGTTCCTGAACCTCTGCCATGGCTTATCCTCCTATGGATACGGCTATCCGTTACCCAAATGCTAACGCACCAGATAAGAGTTCCAAAGGTCCGGCAGTATTACAATCAGGACAGGTTTAGCCGTTAGCTTTGTTCAAAACGTTTTGCTTTGCTCATAACCTTGCGCGCTGCTCATAACGTTGCGATCAGTTCGAACAGCTCATGCTTGGGGAAGATCGCGTGTCCCCTGGCCATCGTCGGGCGTTGATTAAGCCACTGCATTAATTCAAAGGGATCCACATCCAGCACATGGGCATAATCCGAGAGATAGGCGTCTACATCGCGACGAACCACTGCCAGTGAGCTGAGTACCGAACGATCGGTCACGGAATCGAAAATCTGAGGGCCCATGGCGAGGCTGACTTTCTTGACACTCGCGTCATCAATGCCCTCATACGCCAGGCTTTGTAGATAAACCGCGCGAAATAGCAGGCCCAGCTCAGCAAAGTTGTCTTTCAAAACGCCCGGCAGAACCAGCACGTAACGCGAGCGATCATGGCAAAAGAACACACATTGGCGCCGATCGATGACATAGAGATGGGCATGCCAGCTTCCGAGTAGACTGGCCTCCTGTTGTGAGCTGTCCGGCACCTGGCCGATTCTGGAGGCAAGTTTGCGGGTACAGTGAATGATCAATCGAACTTCCCTTCATCTAAACTTCGCGCCCGTCCGACAGTGGACGAGTGATGTCACAAGTCTACAGGCAAACAGATTGTAGCGTTACCGGCAGGGCCCGCCGGCCCAGCAAGTCGCTCCGTCGCATGCAGGCTGCACCCGGTGCACAATCATCAGAGGAACGGGTGATGGTATATCCTGCATCGTTAATTGGGATCTTTCCTGCTGTTGCGCACCGAAAGGGTTGGGCGAATCATCCAACTACCGCACAATAGGTGCGTATCTGTCGCAATCTGTCGTAATTCCAAACTGGCTAACAGAGGATCTAGGGTTTGATCACATACTTTTATTGGGGTTTTGTCATTGTCCTCTGTCTCGGAGTGCTGTACCTGATGGGCTTCCAACTGAAGCAATGGGTACCCTCTCTGGTTATCTCCGGCCTGGTTCTGCTGGTCTTCACCTTCTTCTATTACTTTTACCTGGAGCAAATATTCGTCAAGCGATGGGGTGGAACCATGTCCGTTGCCATCCCACCCGGACAACTCCACATTGCAGCGACCTGGAAAGAGGACAACCTCTGGATTGAGAATTACGACCCTGCCAGCAACACCTGTATCTTCCAGGAATATTCCCGCGGCAATGTGCTGGAAGGCCGGGTTCTTCTGAAAAACTGCAACCCTGCCGCGCTGTACCAAACCGGTACGAGGGATACCACACCAGCGCCCGCCAACAATACCCCTTTCTCGGAATAACGTAGTTCGGTCCGGTGCCGTTGGCTGCCCATCCGGCCCAGCGGCCTAGCGCACCGGCACGAATGAGAGCAACGACTGGCCGTTTGAAAATTTCTCACATAACTTCTAGTCTTTCCGCACTTACCGGCACCTTTTGCGTGCCCCAGTCTTCCTCCAACATTAATCAGATAGGACGTTTCGATGAGAATCCTGCATGCCGGGCTTTCCCTGGCGCTGTTTGCATCCGTTACTCAGGCCGAATCCTACGCCGAACTGGCACGCGCCACGGTTAACCCGGATTACAAGCCCTTCGCGAACGGTACTGGAGTAGTGGCACAGGCTCGCCTGGATTTACCCGCTGATTTTTTCCTGTTTGCCCGTTTCAATGAGACAACCTTTCGCCCCAGTGGCCCGGTCGTTGGAAAATACCGGGAAGGCGAAGACTGGACCATTGTAGAAACCGGTTACCAAATCACCCGATTCGCTGGCTTCGACCTATCCGTTGGTGGCTCCTATCAGGCCGTGTGGCTGGACAATCAGCGTGAGGATGGCTTTGGCATGCATACCAATCTGGCAACGATGCCCTGGCCCTGGTTCAAGTTTTCGCTGGATCTCGCGTATGTGGATCTGGTGATGCAGGACATTGCGCTCACGGCGGATCTGGCCCTGATGGTCACCGACCAACTGGGCGTCACCTTGCGCCTGCATGACCACTCGGACTGGGACTTCACGTCTTACGAAGCAGGCCTGCGCTATTATTTTTGAGCCTAAAGGTGACGTCTGAGCCTGTAGATAACTTCTGAGTCCTGAAATAACGGCGCCAACGCGGCCCGTGAAGCCTCACCGGCGAATGCCACGCGCCAGCCTCAAATCTCTTCCAGCGCCTGTGCCAGACGTTTCTGCCCTCCCCGCTCTTCCAGCTGTGCGGATGAACGGTCGCTGTCTCGGCCCTGCGCCCTCGCCTTCCATGGCAAACGGCTGGTTAACCGCTCACCGAGGACCAGCATGCAGGGGGTGACCAACAGGGTCAGGAAGGTCGCGAACGTCAGTCCGCCCGCAATCGCGCTGGACAATTCGGTCCACCATTGGGTCGAAGGCGCATTGATCCCCAGGCTCGGGGTCAGCAGGTCAACGTTGACCCCCAGAACCATCGGTAATAAGCCCAATATGGTCGTGATTGCCGTCAGGAGCACCGGCCGTAGCCTGCTCTTTCCGGTTTCCAGGGCTGCCTCAACCGCTGCGTAGCCTTTTTTGCGGAGTTCGTTATAGGCATCGATCAGAATGATGTTGTTGTTCACCACGATGCCTGCCAGGGCGATCACGCCAAGGCCGACCATGACCACACCAAAGGGGCGTCCGGTTACCAATAATCCCAACAGTACGCCACTCGTTGAGAAGACAATCGCCGATAGCACCAGGGCGGCCTGGTAGAGGCTGTTAAACTGGATCACCAGCATCAAGGCCATCAGCATAATGGCGACCAGAAACGCGCCGCCCAGAAATCCCATCGCCTCGGCCTGATCCTCGTCCTGCCCGGAGAAGCGGATACGAATCCCTCCAATTGGATCCGCCACCAGTGAATCCTTCAACGCCCGAAGCCGCTCGTCGACCTGCTGACCAGGCGCGACATCTGCCTCCAGGGTCAAAGTCCGTTCACCATCGACCCTATGCAGAGTCCCGGTCTTCGGAGCCGGAATAAGCTTGGTAAAGTTGGACACGGGAACCGGTCCCTGGGCGGTGGACAACATCAAGGAGCTCAGCGTACCCAGTGTGCGATCTTCTTTGGGCATGCGGATTCGGATATCGACTTCCTCTTCCACATCATCCGGCCGATAGTCCGCCAACCGCAGTCCATTGGTAACGAGCTGCACGGCATTACCGACCGTGGCCACATCCAATCCGTAACGGGCGGCAAGTTCACGGTCCACTTCCAGACGCCACTCAATGCCCGGCAAGGGGCGATTGTCGGTCAGATCAACGAAGCCGCCGACCTGTTCAAGGCGCGCTCGCAAAGCTTCCATCGCCTGATTGAGATCCTGATTCAACCCGCTCACCCGCAACTTCACCGGCTTGCCCGCTGCGGGGCCACCTTCCTGTTTGCGAAATTCCAGATTGAGCGGAAGCATTGCGGTGCGCTCGCGCATCTCCGCAAGTATTGCATCAGCCGACCGTCGCTCATGCCAATCCACCAACTGGAACTGAAGCATGCCGATGACATCCTCCCCCAACTGGCTATCCGCCTGGGCAAAGGAGCGCGCGTAGATGTCGCGAACTTCGGGCATGCCCTGGAGCCGGGCCTCCACCTGTCTCAGCAGTTCATCCTTTTCATAGACGGAACGATCTCCGACCGCATGAAGCAACACTTGCGCGGCTTCGGGTTCTACCTCCGGGAAGAATTCGACCCCATGATTGAATCGCCCGTAAAGCACGTAGGTAAACATCATGAACACCAGCGTCATCAGCAGCGTCTTGCCTGGCGCACGTAGGAGCCCGGCCAAAAGCCGTCCATAGAGAACCATAAGCCGGCCAGGCTCCGCCACAGAAGCCCTCGCAACCCTGCGTGCCCCGACCAGCACACCCATCACGGGCATGAAAATCAATGCCATGAGCAAGGACGCGAGCAAGCAGATGATGACCGTCGCCGGCAAAAACTTCATGAACTCGCCGACGATTCCGGGCCAGACCAACAACGGGAGAAACACCGCGAGCGTGGTCGCGGTCGAAGCAATCACCGGCCAGGCCATCCTGACAGAAGCCCGGATGTAAGCTTCCCGCACCGGCATGCCCTCTTCCAGATAGCGGTCCGCCAGTTCCGCCACGACAATAGCACCATCAACCAGCATGCCGGCCACTAGAATCAAACTGAACAGCACGACGATGTTAAGGGTGAAGCCTAACGCCTGAACCACCAAAAGCCCGGCCAAGAAGGCGCCGGGTATGGTCAGCCCCACCAGCAAGGCTGACCGAGGCCCCATCACGCCAACAATCATGATTACCACCAGAACGACGGCAAACATCACGTTGTTAAGCAAGTCGCTCAACATGTCCTGGATCTGATCGGATTCATCGGTGATGTAAGTGACTTCCAGCTGTTCCGGCCAGAATGCCTGGGTCTGTTTGACGACGACTTTAACCTGATCGATGGTTTCGATGATATTCGCGCCGGATCGTTTGGAGATCTCCAGTACTACCGCCGGTTGTCCGTCGACCCGGGCAAATCCGGTCGGATCCTTGAACGTGCGTTGCACCGTGGCAACATCACCAAACGTAACGACCTGCCCGTTCAAGCGTTTGATCGGCATGGATAGCAGATCCTGCAGGGTCTCCACCACACCCGGCACCTTAATCGCCAAACGCCCGGCGCCGGTATCCAGGTTTCCGGCCGCAACCAGGCGGTTGTTGGCGGAAATCAGGGTAAACAGTTCGGCATAGTCGATGCCGTAGCGCTCCAGGACTTGTTGATCAGCCACCAGCTCTAGCAGGTCCTCCCGGTCGCCACCAATTTCGACCTGAAGCACTTCCGCAATGGTTTCGATTTCCCGTTTCAGGGCCCGTGCTACCCGCACCAGTTCCATCTCAGACAGTGGACCCGACAGACTCAGGTTCATCACCGGAAACTGGGAGGTATTGATCTCCCGCACAACCGGCTCCTCACTATCCACCGGCAGCTTGGCTTTGGCCGCATCAACCTTCTCACGCACATCCGTCAACGCGGAGTCGGCATCAAAGCCTGCCTGGAACTCCATGATCAGCGAAGCGTGGCCTTCGGAGGCGACGGCACGCAACTCCTTCATCCCCTCCAGCGTACGCAGTTCCTGTTCCATCGGACGCACCAGCAGACGCTCGGCATCTTCCGGAGAAATGCCCTCATGAGTGATGGACACATAGATCAGAGGAATCGGGATATCCGGGTTGGATTCCTTGGGCAGTGAGTTATACGCGAAGATCCCGCCCAGCCAGAGCATGAGCAGCACAATCATGCTGGCACGGGAGCGGTCGACAGCCGCGCGTATGAGCTTATTCATGCGCTGCGGCTCCCAGCTTGAGCTCTGACTCCGCGATCGGACTGACCCGGCGCCCCGGTTCCACCAGATTTCGTCCCATCGTAATCAACCGCACCCGATCCGGCAGGCCCGTGACCCAGACCGCATCGGCAGACGTCTTAACCCGCTCCACCGGTTTGTGTTGCACCTGGTCATCAGCGTCAATATACGACACACTCAGGCCGCCCTGGTCGTTCAGGCTCAGCAGCGCCGGTGAGATGGGATGCGCTTTCACGGCGCCCAGGGCGACCGCAAGACTGGCCGTGGCACCGGCCAAGCGCAACCGCTCCGGATTTTCCATAGCCGCCTCAATGCGGAAGCTGCGGGTCAGGGGATCGGCCTGATGTGCGATATAGGTGATAGTGCCCGCGAGCTCGCGTCCGTCCAGTAAGGTCGCGCGCACTGACTGTCCCAGGGTAACGGTCGTCACCAATTGCTGCGCCACCTGCCCCACCAGCTTCAGGCGGGTATCGTCCACCACACGCACCAGGTCCGTACCCGGCATTACCGTCTGGCCGATTTCCACCGGTAGCAGTTCAAGCACGCCGGAAAATGGCGCGGAAATCCTGGTATCCGCCAGTTGCTGGGTCCGCTCCGCCAAATCCGCCTGGGCATTAGCCAGTGCAGCCTTTCTCGAAGCCACGTCCGTATTGGTCCCCAACCCCTGTGTCTGGAGCGACTGCGCCGCCTCCAGCTGCGTCTGGGCCAATGTGACATCGGCACGGGCCTTGGCCACCTGGGCCGCACGATCCTCCACCGAGAGCAGAACCAGTTGCTGCCTTGCCTCGACCCGGGTGCCTTTCACCGCCGGCAGCGCTTCGACCACACCATTGATGCGTGCCTTGAGATCAACTTGGCGCCAGGCCTCCAGTGTGCCCTGTATCGGCAACTCCCGGTCGATGGTTTCGGCATCGGACAGCCGGAATGCAACCGGAACCATCCCGTCAGTGGCCTGCGGCTCCCCTTCGGGCGCTTCGGATTTCGCCGTTTGAACCGTGCCCGTGGCTAGCCACAACGTCAGAATCACGATGAGTGCTAATGCCATCCAGTAAGTGGAAAAACGCTGTTTCATAGCCTGGAACCTATCTTGGGCGGGTTATTCATCGTCTAACAGGGGGCTGCCACGTGGACAGGCAGACCTCAATAAACATTCTTGTCGACCAGCGAGGCTTCTGTTCTACACCGGTCTTGGTCTGGCTCTATGGATCCTGGCTGCGCACCTGACCGACTGCGTCCATTCCCAATACGCCGGCCAACATAAAGTCGGTCACGCAATCGAGGTATTGCTCCCGGCTGATCGGCTGCAACGCCAAAAAAACGCTGCCACTGGCAATGCGCGCAATGGCGCCTTCAAAGGCCGCCAGGATACCGATGAACAGAGGATCAACGGACTGAGCAGGCAAATCGCCATTGGCAATGGCGCGTTCCAGAATGCGGTTGAACAACTCAACGTAGGCCTGCTCGACTTGCAGGAAGCGCTCGCGGTACTCGGCACGAAGTCGCGCCTGAAAGTCAGTACGCGAGCAATACATGATCAATTGAGCCAGGGCTGGAGTGTCGAGCAAATGATCGAACGCATTGCGGAATATTCGCCGCAATGCCAGGACCGGTGGATCAACCTGAGCCAGGTTTGCATAAATCGGCAGGCACCGCAGGTTAAAGTCCAATACCAGGCGTGCAAGAATCTCCTCCTTGCAGACAAAGTGCTTGTACACGGTGCCCTTGCCGATACCCGCTCGCTCCGCCAACTTGGAAACAGTTACCTTCTCCCATGGCTGTTCCGCGAAGAGCACCGTCGCCGTATCGAGAATACATTGTTCGCGCCGAGCGAACTCCTGGTCCTTATACCGCATGCTGAAAATTCACCCACAACCGATCTGTGACCAGCGGTCATAATAGGACCAAAGGTCTGCTGCATCAACAGCGGCCAGCCGTGGCTCCCCAGTGACGGCGGTAAGTCCGCAACGCCCGGCTGTGATACATCAGTAACCGACGATGATCCAGCAGCAACCGGCTTTACGTCAGCCTCAGGGTCGGCGTTCAGCCTCCTTACGTTGCTGGCGCATGGAGATTGTCGAAAGACTTCCTAGCTGCTCAACCAGCAGGTCGATCAAGTCATCGAATGTCAGTATTCCGACCAGCTGTCCCGCACTATCCACAACCGGCATACGTCGGATCACATGGCCACGCATGCGTGCGATGGCCTCGAAGACACTGGCATCGTCCTGAATGGTGACCAGTTCCCGATCGGCGAGATCAACTGCCGCCAGTTTGTCCAGATCACCCAGCCCCTTTGCGACAGTCTCTATGACGATGTCCCTGTCCGTCACCAGGGCAACAGGAATATTCGCCCCATTGTTCTGTTCAACAACCACCAGATCACCCACATGATGCAAACGCATCAGACAGGCTGCATCGATCACGCTCGCAGCGCGATCAATAATCACAACTTCACGATTACAACACTCGCTTACTTGCATACAGCTCCCTCCCGTTCGGCGTAAGCCATTCTGTTCAGGGCTTCGGCACCAAGGCCATGACGGGGCCTGGTTCGCCACCGACTTATTCTAAAGTCCGGGCGACTTGGGCGAGCTATTGGATCGGTCAGGTTCTGGGAAAGATTGCGTAATCGACTGAAACTGGTAGCATCGGACGGATGCCACCATGGCCATTGAATTGGATAGGTGCGTTAGGACCAATCTGAAGCGAAAACTTTGAGAGCTCAGAACTGGTTGGACTCTATGGTGCGAGTGCGGCGCTCCTTGAACTCATGCTCCTGCACGATCCCGTCGCGCAGTTGTACTTCCAGTACGCGCTCAAAACTGATTTCCTCTGCCTCGCTCTTTAAAAAAGCTGAAGTTTCGTCACGTTTGGTTTCTACGAAGCGGTACGTCAGGACTTGCCGATCGCCCTCTTCGCTTCGGCTCAGGGGCTGGCCGAACATCTCATAAACTTGGTTGTCACTGGTAACGCCGTCCTTGATATCGGCCACCCGCTGGTGATCGAAGCGATTGCCATCCATGATTTCAAACTGACCGATGGTGCGTTGTGTGCCACACCCGGCCACGCCCATCACAAGGGTCGTGGCGACCATCATTGCGACCATCAGGCGCAAGCCTTTCTGCTTTTTCATCAAACAACCTCACCCTTACG